>NZ_JACKZK010000018.1:0-127954 GCF_014230245.1 Pseudomonas sp. MSSRFD41
CGATGGGCCAGGGCCCGCACCTCGTCGGCCACCACCGCGAAACCGCGCCCGGCATCCCCGGCCCGCGCCGCTTCGATGGCCGCATTCAGGGCCAGCAGGTTGGTCTGCTCGGCAATGGCGCGAATCACTTCCAGTACCTTGCTGATGCCATAGACTTTCTGGGCCAGTTCCTCCACCTGGTTGGCGTTGGCCGTCACATCCTGCGCCAGGGACTCGATGGACAGCACCGTCTGCTGCACCTGCTCGCGCCCATGCTTGGCGATCCGGTCGGACTCCCGGGAAGCCTGGGACGTGGCCACGGCATTGCTGGCCACCTCCTCCACCGCCGCGGTCATCTGGTTCACCGCCGTGGCCGCCTGTTCGATTTCCAGGTTCTGCTGGTGCAGGCCCCGGGTCGCATCCTCGGTCACGCTGCTGAGCTCTTCCGAGGCCGAGGCCAGCTGGCTGGAAGAATCGGAGATACGCTTGATGGTTTCCCGCAGACTCTGCTGCATGGCCTTGAGCGCATGAAGCAAGCGCGCCGGCTCATCCTTGCCGCTCACCCGGATATCGCCGGTCAGGTCGCCGCCAGCCACGACCTCGGCCACGCTCAACGATTGCGCCAGGGGCAGGACGATGCTGCGGGTCAGCAGCAGCGCCAGGGCGACGGTCACCAGCGCGGCCACCACAATCATGATCACCACCCAGACCCGTGACTTGCTGAACACCTCCTGGGCCAGGTCGGTGGCCTGGGTGGCGCTCTGCTTGTTCAGTTCGACCAAGTCGTGCAGGGTCGCGGCCAGCTCGTCGGCCAGCTGGCTCA
The DNA here is from genome assembly GCF_014230245.1 of Pseudomonas sp. MSSRFD41. NCBI lineage: Bacteria > Pseudomonadati > Pseudomonadota > Gammaproteobacteria > Pseudomonadales > Pseudomonadaceae > Pseudomonas > Pseudomonas sp. MSSRFD41. Next base: position 803 of record NZ_JACKZK010000018.1, read on the forward strand.
TCTCGCCGTTGACGACCTTGACCGCCTCCTCCACCCGGTTCTGGCTGGACAACGCCATGACCTGGGCCTGATGCTCCAGATAGCGTTTCTCCGCGGACTTGAAGCGGTCGAACAGCACCCGCTCCTGGGGCAATACGATCAGCGACTCATAGCGTCCCTGGGCGATGCCCAGGCCTTTCTTGATGTCGTTGATCTTGGTTTCGTTCTGGGTGATCGCCTGCGGCTCGCGATTGAGCAGCAGGCGCAAGGTCAAGGCGCGGATCCGCAACAGGTCCTGGTTCATATCGCCAACGAACATGACACTGGGCAGCCAATTACTCTCCACCTCATCGGACTGCTGGCGCATGTTGGCCATTTGCATCAGGGCGAATGCCCCGAGGATAAACACCATGAGCGCCAGCAAACCAAAACCCAGGCTTGCCCGTGGCGCAATATTCAGACTTCTGAGGCTCATTCCTCTGGCTCCTTCCTAGAGCGCTGCAAGATCTTGCAGCAGGGTGCTCTTAGACGGTATCGGGCCGGATGAAATTTGCGTAAGACGAAAAAGTGATATCAAAACGCCCAAGTACTTCGATACCTGGGCATAAAACGATTCAGCGCACCGAAAATCGCTGTTCTGCCAACAAACGGTCGCCCTGGAACACCATAAAGTGCCATTCACCCGGCACCACTTCGTGGTTTTCCGTGAACTCGTAGGCCATCACATCCTGAGGAGCATTGGGCACCAGCTTCTGGGTCACTTCCAGCTTGTCATGGCGCAACCCATCGGGAGTGCGAATGCCCGGCGTCAGGTACAACAGAGTCAGCGGCTGGCCATCGGCGACCTTGCCCAGCAGTTGGTAGCGCATGCCGAACTTGGTGCCCAACCGGGCCGGTACCACGGTCGTCTGCTGGATCTTCTCGTTGCTGCGACGCAGCACCCGCTCCCCCGATTGCAGCTCGGCCGCGGGGCCTTCGAACACGCCGTACTCCACGGGCCCTTCAATGCGGACATCGGCACTGGCCAGGCCGCTGACGATCATCAGCGCCGCCAGGACGCTCGAACGAGTGAAATGCATATCGCGCTCCTTGATTGAGATGGCGCGAGCATATGAATAAAGGGTGACAGGCTGATGACAATCAGCCTGGACAGTGGCTCAGCGGGAAGCCGGGAGCACGGCCAGGAAATTGTCATGGGCCACCTTGCGGGCCACCTCGGCCGGCAGGGCATCGAGGAACCCATCGAAGCCGTGCAGCTCCCGCCCCAGCTTGTCGAAACGCCCGACCATATCCGAACCCAGCATGAAGCGCTCCGCAAAGCGCTCCACCAAGCGCAGCCATTCCCGGCGCGGGATACCCTGCTCGTCCAGCAGATAGGGAGTGAGCAGGCTCCAGGACAGGTCTATGTAGAGGTTGGGGTAGCGCTCCAGCAACCGCTCCAGGGTCGGCAGCAGGAACTTGAGGCGCTCCTGGTGACGATGGATTTCCGCGCTCGTGCCGGCGTGGGCCCAGATGAACCGGGTTTGCGGATGTTGGCCCAAGGCCTCCTCGATCTCTGCCAGGTACAGGGGATTGCGCTCGCGCTTGGACGTGATGTTCGAATGCAGCAGCACAGGCAGATCATGCTCCGCCGCCAGGCGATAGACCTTGGCCATGGCCTCGTTGTTGGCCCGTGGCGTATCGCCATCGATCAGCGCGGTGAGGTCATCATGGCGCGTGAAGACTTCGCCGATGCCCTGCCACAATCCCGGATCGAGATCGAGCATGCGCTGGATATGGGCGGCGGAATTCTTGTCGTTGGGATTGAACCCCGAAAGGAACGGATGCAGGCGCCGGCGTTGCTCGACCGGTAGTTGCTTGACCGCGGCGGCCACCAGCACATCGGTGGCGCTGTACCAGTAGGCACCGGCGTCATCCCCGGCGTAGTAGCGCGGGCGCTTGGGTTCGTCCTCGTGCCATTTCTTGGCCACTGGGATCCCGGAGATCATCGCCTGCTCGATCCGGTTGTCGTCCATGGCCTCGAGCAAGGCCTGCATGCCCTGGGTTTCCTGGAAGAAATCGACATAGTGCAGGTGCGCATCGCTGTAGATGTAGTCCCGTGCGTGGGCCGCGGCCAGGGGCAGCATCAGCAGAACAGACAGACAGCTTGCGTGAAAATGGCTCCAGTGCACCGCCCTGACTCCCGAGGATCGAAGCAGGATAGACCGTGGCGCCAGGTCGCAGGTTCAGCAAATGGGGAACACTCGAGTCGTGCGATGCTCTATAACTTCAGCACCTTTAATGCCTGATTCCATCAATCACTGCCTGAGGTTTGCCATGACCATCACCGTCAACACCGAGTCCAGCGAAGGTTACCGCCACAGCATCCAGGTGGACGACCACCACTTCTTCACCGACCTGCCCAAATCCGCAGGTGGCGAAGGCACCGCTCCCGAGCCCCATGATTACTTCGACGCCGCGCTGGGGGCCTGCAAGGCCCTGACCCTCAAGCTCTATGCGCAGAAAAAGAACATCCCGCTCACCGGCGTCACGGTGGAGATCAAGCATGACAACAGCGAGGAACCCAAGGGCAAGTACGCCCTGCACGTAAAGCTGACCCTCAAGGGCGTGCTCACCGATGCCCAGCGCGAAGAACTGCATCGAGTGGCCGATCGCTGCCCGATCCACAAGCTGATGACCACCAGCGAAGTGAGCATCGAGACCCACCTCTCCGAAGGCGCCTTCAGCCAGTAGCGCGTGGCTCGGGCAAGCGGGTTATGCTCCCGGGCATAACCCGACCAGCCTGGAGCCCGCCATGAATTCCCCCCTCGTGATCCGTCCCCGTGCCGAGGACGTCGAAGGCCAGCCCATCCTCCGCCCCCTGCCCTCGGCGCAATGCCGCAGCGTCGGGCCTTTCGTGTTCTTCGACCACATGCTGGAAACCACCTATCCGGCGGGCCAGGGCATGAACATCCGCCAGCATCCGCATATCGGCCTGTCCACCCTGACCTACCTGTTCAGCGGGCAGATCCAGCACAAGGACAGCCTGGGCTCGGATCAGGTCGTGGAGGCCGGGGACGTCAGCTGGATGACCGCCGGCAGCGCCATCGCCCACGTCGAGCGCACGCCACCGGCGCAACTGGACCGGGAGCGGCGCATGCATGGGCTGCAGGTATGGCTGGCTTCACCCCGGGAGCAGGAACAGGGGCCGGGGCACTACAGCCATCACCCCGCCGCCAGCCTGCCGGTGAACGACAACCTCGGCGTGAGCATCCGCATGATCGCCGGCCATGGCTTCTGCCTGGAGTCGCCAGTGCCGGTACTGTCACCGACCCTGTATGCCGAACTGCAGTTGCAAACCGCCACCAGCCTGCTGATTCCTACCGAGCATCAGGAACGGGCACTGTATGTGCTGGCAGGCGAGGCCCAGCTGGATGGCCAGCCGGTGGAGCTGAATGCGCTGGTGATCCTGCCGGAAGGCGAAACCGCGACCCTGTTCGCCGAAAGCGATTGCCATGCGGTGTTGATCGGTGGCGCGCCCCTGGATGGGCCACGCCGCATCAACTGGAACTTCGTCGCCAGCGATCCGGCCCTGATCGACGAGGCCCGCCGACGCTGGGCGGCCGGGGACTGGCCGCAGGTCCCGGGAGAAAGCGAGCGGATCGAGCTGCCACCTGGCAAACGCTGAGCCCCCTGCCCGCCACGGCCGATGGACGGGTCGCGGCGGGCGCAGGACGGCTGTCAGCCCTGGAACACTTCTTCGAGCAGGTGATGCATGGTGGCGAAGGCCCGGCTGGAGACCTTGGCGTCGTACATCATCTTGCCCGGCACATTGGCATGGGTATCGGTGAAGGAATGCACCGCGCCACCGTAGCTCACCAGTTGCCAGTCCACCCCGGCGGCATCCATCTCCGCCTCGAAGGCCGGCAGTTGCTCCTTGGCCACGAACGGATCGGCCGCCCCATGCAGCACCAACACAGCGCCCTTGATATTGCGCGCATCGGCGGGCTCGGGAGTGTCCAGGGTGCCGTGGAAAGACACTGCCGCCTTCACCGGCGCGCCGCTACGGGCCAGCTCCAGGGCACAGCAGCCACCGAAGCAGAAACCGAAGGTCGCCAGCTTCGAGGTGTCGACTGCCGCCTCCCCCTGAGCCTGCAAGGCCGCGAACGAGGCCTGCATGCGCTGGCGCAGCAGCGCCCGGTCATCCTTCAACGGGGTCATCGCCGCCCCCGCTTCGTTGAAGTCACGAGGCCTCAGCGCCTGCCCGTAGAGATCGGCGACCAGCACCACATAACCCTTGGCAGCGACAGCCTCGGCGATCTTCTCCGCGCCGGCGGTAACCCCCATCCAGTTCGGCGCCATCAGCAGGCCCGGGCGAGCGCCCTTGTGGGCGGCATCGAAGGCCAGGCGCCCTTCATAGGGTTGCCCATCGATCTGATACACCACGGAACGCACAGTGATTTGACTCATGATTCAGCTCCTCCAGTAAAGGGACACCAGAATGAAAAAACCCGCCATTAGGGCGGGTTTTTCCTGCTACTTGCTTAAACCGACAGCTCGACCAGGAGCTTGTTCAACCGGCGGACATAAGCCGCCGGGTCTTTCAAGCTATCACCGGCCGCCAGCGCCGCCTGGTCGAAGAGGATGTGCGACAGGTCGCCAAAACGCTCTTCGCTCTGCTCACCGTCGAGTTTCTCGATCAACGGGTGGCTTGGGTTGAATTCGAAGATCGGCTTGGAGTCCGGCACCTTCTGCCCGCTCGCCTCGAGGATCTGGCGCATCTGCAGGCCCAGGTCCTGCTCGCCGATCGCCAGGATCGCCGGCGAATCGGTCAGGCGGTGGGAAACCCGCACTTCGCTGACGCTCTCGCCCAGGGCGGTCTTGATCCGCTCCACCAGGCCTTCCTTGCTCTTGGCGACTTCCTCGGCGGCCTTCTTGTCTTCTTCGGAGTCCAGGTTGCCCAGGTCCAGGTCACCACGCGCCACGTCGACAAAGCTCTTGCCGTCGAACTCGTTGAGGTAGCTCATCAGCCACTCGTCGATCCGGTCGGTGAGCAGCAGCACTTCGATGCCTTTCTTGCGGAAGACTTCCAGGTGCGGGCTGTTCTTGACCTGGGCGTAGGATTCGCCGGTGAGGAAGTAGATCTTGTCCTGGCCTTCCTTGGCACGCGCCAGGTACTCGGCCAAGGCAACATTCTGCTCGCCGTCGTCGCCCTGGGTGGAAGCGAAGCGCAGCAGGCCGGCGATCTTTTCCTTGTTGGCGAAGTCTTCGGCCGGGCCTTCCTTCATCACCTGGCCGAAGTTCTTCCAGAAGCCCTTGTATTGCTCAGGCTCGTTCTTCGCCAGTTTTTCCAGCATGTCCAGCACGCGCTTGGTCAGCGCCGACTTCATGGAATCGATGATCGGGTCTTTCTGCAGGATTTCCCGCGACACGTTCAGCGACAGGTCGTTGGAGTCCACCACGCCCTTGATGAAGCGCAGGTACAGCGGCAGGAACGACTCGGCCTGGTCCATCACGAACACGCGCTGCACGTACAGCTTCAGGCCTTTCGGCGCTTCGCGCTGGTACAGGTCGAACGGCGCGCGGGCCGGTACGTAGAGCAGCGAGCTGTATTCCAGCTTGCCTTCGACCTTGTTGTGGCTCCAGCTCAGCGGGTTCTCGAAATCGTGGGCGATGTGCTTGTAGAACTCCTGGTATTCCTCGTCCCTGATCTCGGTACGCGGACGGGTCCACAGGGCGCTGGCACGGTTGACGGTTTCCCACTCCAGCGCCGGCTGCTCTTCGCCTTCGGCAGCCGCGGCTTCCTTGGGCAGTTCGATTGGCAGGGCGATGTGGTCGGAGTACTTCTTGATGATGTTGCGCAGGCGCCAGCCGTCGGCGAATTCGTCTTCGCCGGACTTCAGGTGCAGGACGATGCGGGTGCCGCGCTCGGCCTTGTCGATGGTGGCGACTTCGAACTCGCCTTCACCCTTGGAGGACCAGTGCACGCCTTCGCTGGCAGCGAGGCCGGCACGGCGGCTGAACACGTCGACCTGGTCGGCGACGATGAACGCGGAATAGAACCCGACGCCGAACTGGCCGATCAGGTGCGAATCCTTCTTCTGGTCGCCGGTGAGGTTCTTCATGAAATCGGCGGTGCCGGACTTGGCGATCGTACCCAGGTGGGTGATCACATCGTCACGGCTCATGCCGATGCCGTTGTCTTCGAGAGTGACGGTCTTGGCGTCCTTGTCGAAGCTCACGCGGATTTTCAGTTCGGCGCCACCTTCCAGCAACTCGGGCTTGGACAGGGCTTCGAAACGCAACTTGTCGACCGCGTCGGAGGCGTTCGAGATGAGCTCGCGCAGGAAGATTTCCTTGTTGGAATACAACGAATGGATCATGAGGTGCAGCAGTTGCTTCACCTCGGTCTGGAAGCCCAGGGTTTCCTTTTGAGTTTCCACACTCATGGTCATCAAACTCCAATCAGATGGCATTGGCCGCACTCCGGGAGCGGTGAGCGGCGGGATGACATGAAAGTGGGGATCACTCGGCAGATTTCAAGAGCCGGTCCGATCCTGGATCTTGAAATGTGCACGAGCGGTGGCGATCGGCTCGTCGGCAGTGCTCTGCCACGCCGCAATCGCGACATTGGCCACCCGCCGCCCCTGGCGGCATACCTGGCAACGGGCGAAGGTGTCGCGAAAGCGCCCGGCGCTCAGGTAGTCCAGGGAAAAGTCGATGATCTTCGGCACCTCGGGAGAACCGGTGAAGATCAACAAGTGCAGGGCTGCCGCCAATTCCATGAAACCGGCGATTACCCCGCCATGCAGCGCCGGCAACAAGGGATTGCCGATGTTGTCCTTGTTGGCCGGCAGGCGAAACAGCAGCTCATCGCCCAGGCGCGAGCACTCGATACCGATCAACGCGGCGTAGGGAATGCGCTGCAGCAAAGCTGCGTAATCGCCCTGATGGTGGGCCTGCTCCAGCAGGGTCTTGAGATCCTCGCTCATGGCCGCTCCCCCTTCCTGGCAGCGGAGGCACCCGGCAAGCCCTTGCCCATGCGCATGAAAGTTCCTACCACATGGGCCAGCGGATGCTCGGGATCGTCCTGGTAGGCAAAACCGCGGGTGAAGATCACATCGGTGGTGACCCTGTAACACTGGGCAAACCCGTGCACGGCCTGATGCGGTTGCGCCGGGTGCATATAGTCTATGCGTAGGTCCAGGGTCGGACACACCTCGAACTCCGGCAGTACACAAAGGGTGGCCAGGCCGCAGGCGGTGTCCATCAGCGTGGTCAAGGCCCCGCCATGGATGACCCCGCTCTGGGGGTCGCCAACGATTTGCGGGCTATAGGGCAAGGTCAGGGTCAGCCCCTCGGGGGAGGCGCTATGGACGCCGATACCCAGTACTTGGCAATGGCGCAATGCGGAAATAAAGCGTTGCGCTCGTTCGAAAATAAGATCTTGCACCATGGCGAATGCCTCTAGTTATTATCAGGAATGTGCGCTCGACAACTCTGAAAAAAGTTCCGTGACATCAATCTTTAATATATCTGCGCAGCCAAGGAACTTAACTCACAAGGTCATGATCGAACGGCCAGTAGATATCTTCACTCAGGAGAAACACCCCATGCGTAAGACTTTAGCTATTGCCCTGATGCTGACCGCTTCCCTCGGTCTGGCTGCCTGCGACAAGAAATCCGAGGACAAAGCTCAAGATGCCAATCAACACGCTGAGCAAGCTCAACAGAAAATGAACGAAGCTCAGGATAAAGTGAACGAAGCGGCGAAAGAAAACGCCGAAGCAGCCAAAGATCAGGCTGAATCCAACAAGGCCGCTGTTGAAGAAAGCGCCAAGGAAGCAGCCCCCAAGACCAACTAATTCGGTCTTAGCGCAACACAGAACAAAGCCCGCCAAGTGCGGGCTTTGTTCTGTGCGCAAACAGCGCCAATACAACGCTGCTTAGTTACCGGTTAAGCAACTAAGCAGCGCGGCTCATGAGCCTGGGCTCTGGAACACTTCATCCGGGCGCGGTTCGGCTTGCAGCACACTGGCCGCCATGGAAGGGTTCTGCGCCGCAGGCAGCGCATAGCGCAAGGCACTGGAAGCAGGCAACAAGCTGATGGGAAAGTCATAGTTGGCGGTAAAGGGCGCCACCCATTGGCGAGTCTGGTAATCCGCCGCGGCAATACGCATGGGGCAAGGGTGCGGGGTGTCCCGTGGCGAGCGACCGGCCAGCAGCATCACCCATTCCCAATCCATTGCCGGATCAAGCTGGAAACTGCCGTCCTCAGCGGTGAGGAACTCCCCGCCACACAAGGTGCCCCTGGCACCGGCGATCGGCAGGCCGCTCAATGCATCCACCACCCGGCCCCGCGCTTCACCATTGAGATACAGGGTTTGCATCCGGCAGCCCGACAACAGCAAGAACGACCAGCACAAATACTTCAGGACACGTGAACGGCTCATTGACCACTTCCTTTTAACCGGGCAACAGGCCACTCAGCCCTCACCGCTCACACGGGATCTTTGCCGCTATCGACCAGAGGGGGTTCCGTCGGGGTATAAACCATGACCTCAAGTACGTCGGAATGAAACTCCCGGCGATACAGGACAAACACCACCCCCGCACTCATCAGCATGAATAGCCAGGGACTGACGAACCAGGCCAGCATGCTCATGCCGAAATAATAGGAACGCAAACCAAAGTTGAACTGGTTGGCCGCCATGGAGATCACCCGCGCGGCGCGGGAGGCAAAGGCCTTGCGCTCCTGTTCGGACACATGCCGTTCGCCGATCATCGGCGCCGACCCCACCAGCACCGCGGCGAAGTTGTACTGGCGCATGCACCAGCTGAAGGTGAAGAAGGCATAGACGAACACCAGCGCCAGGCACAGCAGCTTGATCTCTGACATGCCCTGGGATGCCTGCTGGACCATGGGAATGTCCGCCAGCAGCGAGACCGCGCGCTCCGATGCTCCCAGCACAGTGATGATGCCGGCCAGGATGATCAGGGTACTGGAGGCGAAGAACGAAGCATTGCGCTCCAGGTTACCGATCACACTGGCATCGGCGATGCGGTTATCCCGCAACAGCATGCGGCGCATCCAGTCTTCGCGATACAGGTGCAGGACGCTGGCCAGGCAAGGTGTGTCACGGCCTTTCCAGGTGGCGTAGCGGGTGTAGCCGCCCCAGCAAACGATGAACCAGAGGGCGGCCAATAAGTGAATCTGGTTGGCTTGGATGAACGACATGCAAATTCCTGTAGGCATTGGCGGAAGCTAGGAGCATTGTTTCGACGCCCCGCCGGAGAAAAAGGCACCGTGCAAGGCCCATGAAAAATGCCCCGTATCGATGGATACGGGGCATTCTTCATCAGCGCTGGCCGGCCGCTCATGACGGCCGGCGGGCTCAGCTCAAATCAAGCCAGGGCTTCGCTGGGCTTGCCCAGCAGGCGATCGCAGACCACGGCCAGCGCCAGGACGATCACCGAAGGCACCAGCCAGGCCAGGCCCTGCTCGCTCAGTGGCAGGTGGGACAGTTGGCTGGGAATGAGGCCGGCAAACGCGGTGCCCTTGATGGCGTCGATCAAGCCGAAGATGAACGATACCAGCATCACCGGGCCAACGATGCGGCGCTGATCCTGCCAGAAGTCCTTGCAGAAGCTCAGGGCCACCAGGACGATGCATGGCGGATAGATGGCGGTCAGCACCGGGATCGAGAATGCGATCAGCTTGGTCAGGCCCAGGTTCGACACCACCAGCGAGAAGCCCGCGAGGATCACTACCAGGGTCTTGTAGGACAGCGGCAAGACCCGGCTGAAATATTCGGCACAGGCGCAGGTCAGGCCGACGGCGGTCACCAGGCACGCCAGGGAGATCAGCACCGCGAGGAAACCACTGCCCAGTGAACCGAAGGTGTGCTGCACATAGGCATGCAACACTGCCGCGCCGTTGGTGGCACCGACGGCCACTTCATGGCTACCAGAGCCCAGGCGGAACAGGCTGACGTAGACCAGCGCCAGGCCAACACCGGCAATCAGGCCGGCGATCACCGCATAACGGGTGATCAGCCGCGGCGACTCCACCCCACGGGAACGGATGGCGTTGACGATGACGATGCCGAACACCAGCGCGCCCAGGGTATCCATGGTCAGGTAGCCATTGATGAAGCCTTGGGAGAACGGCGCCGCTACGTATTCCGGAGTGGCCTGGCCAATGCCACCTGCCGGCAGGGCGAAGGCTGCAATGCCCAGGACCGCCAGGGCGATGATCTTCAGCGGGGCCAGGAAACGCCCGACGGTATCCAGCAGGCGTCCCGGGTACAGGGAGATGAAGAACACCAGCAGGAAGTAGGCGGTGCTGTAGAGCGCCAGCGCCAGCGGGCTTTCGCCAGTCAGCGGGGCCAGGCCTACTTCGAAGGATACGGTGGCCGTGCGCGGGGTGGCGAACAACGGGCCCACGGCCAGGTAGCTCACTGCCGCCAACAGGCCGCCGGCGACCTTGCCGATGGGGCTGCTCAGGGAGTCCATGGCACCGCCGACCTTGGCCAGGGCCACCACGGTGATCACTGGCAGGCCGACCGCGGTGATCAGGAAGCCCAGCGCCGCCATCCAGACATTAGGTCCGGACTGCAAGCCGACGATAGGCGGGAAGATGATGTTGCCGGCCCCGACGAAGAGGGCGAAGGTCATGAATCCGAGCGCCAGGATGTCCTGGCCTTTCAACACTTTCATTAAGGAAATACCACACTACTGAATCGGAATTTAGAGAGGGATTTCCCTTTGGGGTGAGGGAAATGCTGTCAATCCGTATAGGACTGACCCGTTTAGCGTGCCGCAGCCTTGTGGGTAGCAAACACATCAAAGAGGCAGCTAGCGTAACGAATCTGTAAGACGAACGCACCGCCGCGGTGCGAATTTTCTTATATGCGACATCGCAAATGTCGCTTTTTTGAAACTATATTTCCGCGGGTATTAATCCCCTCCTCGCTCCAGCTCCGGCCCTGGGCTGCTGGCGGGTCGCAGAAAGCACAAAGGCCACCCGAAGGTGGCCTTTGTCAGCAGGGCTGCAAGCTAAGCGAGAGGCTTACTTGACAGTCCAGCCAGTCAGCTCGGCCAGGGCCTTGCCGATGTCTGCCAGCGAACGCACGGTTTTCACGCCAGCGTCTTGCAGGGCAGCGAACTTCTCGTCCGCAGTGCCTTTGCCGCCGGAGATGATCGCACCTGCGTGGCCCATGCGCTTGCCCGGAGGAGCAGTCACACCAGCGATGTAGGAAACAACCGGCTTGGTCACGTTGGCCTTGATGTAGGCAGCCGCTTCTTCTTCAGCCGAACCGCCGATCTCGCCGATCATCACGATCGCCTCGGTCTTCGGGTCTTCCTGGAACAGCTTCAGGATGTCGATGAAGTTGGAGCCTGGAATCGGGTCACCACCGATGCCGACGCAGGTGGACTGGCCGAAACCGGCGTCAGTGGTCTGCTTGACGGCTTCATAGGTCAGGGTGCCGGAACGGGAAACGATACCGACCTTGCCTGGCAAGTGAATGTGACCTGGCATGATGCCGATCTTGCATTCGCCCGGAGTGATCACGCCTGGGCAGTTAGGGCCGATCAGGGTCACGCCCAGTTCGTCGCACTTAACTTTAGCGTCCAGCATATCCAGGGTAGGGATGCCTTCGGTGATGCAGACGATCAGCTTGATGCCGCCGAAAGCCGCTTCCAGGATCGAGTCCTTGCAGAAAGGAGCTGGAACGTAGATCACGCTGGCGGTGGCGCCAGTGGCAGCTACAGCGTCCTTGACGGTGTTGAACACCGGCAGGCCCAGGTGCTCGGTACCGCCTTTGCCTGGGGTTACGCCACCGACCATCTGGGTGCCGTATTCGATGGCTTGCTGGGTGTGGAAGCTACCCTGCGAACCGGTGATACCTTGGCAGATAACCTTGGTGTCTTTATTGATCAGGACGCTCATTATTTGCCCTCCGCAGCTTTGACAACTTGTTGAGCAGCGTCGGTCAGGCTGGTAGCAGCGATGATGTTCAGGCCGCTTTCTGCCAGTACTTTAGCGCCCAGTTCAGCGTTGTTGCCTTCGAGGCGAACAACAACCGGGATTTTCACGCCGACTTCTTTCACGGCGCCGATGATGCCTTCGGCAATCATGTCGCAGCGAACGATGCCGCCGAAGATGTTGACCAGTACTGCAGCGACGTTGGCGTCGGACAGGATGATCTTGAAGGCTTCGGTCACGCGCTCTTTGGTAGCACCACCACCTACGTCGAGGAAGTTGGCTGGCTTGCCGCCGTGCAGGTTGACGATGTCCATGGTGCCCATGGCCAGGCCAGCACCGTTGACCATGCAACCGATGTTGCCGTCCAGGGCTACGTAGTTCAGTTCGAACTTGGCAGCGTGAGCTTCGCGCGGATCGTCCTGGGACGGATCGTGGAAGGTCTTCAGCTTAGGCTGGCGGTACATGGCGTTGGCGTCGATGTTGATCTTCGCGTCCAGGCAGTGCAGATCGCCGTCGGCCTTGATGACCAGTGGGTTCACTTCCAGCAGGGCCAGATCGTGATCCTGGAACAGTTTGGCCAGACCTACGAAGATCTTGGCGAACTGGGCAACTTGCTTGCCTTCCAGACCCAGCTGGAATGCCAGCTCGCGACCCTGGAATGGCTGGGCGCCAACCAGTGGATCGATAGTGGCCTTGAGAATTTTTTCTGGAGTGTCGTGAGCGATCTTCTCGATGTCCACGCCACCTTCGGTGGAAGCCATGAACACGATGCGACGGCTGGAACGGTCAACGACAGCGCCCAGGTACAGCTCTTTAGCGATATCAGTGCACGATTCAACCAGGATCTTGGTGACAGGCTGGCCATTGGCGTCAGTCTGATAGGTCACCAGACGCTTGCCCAGCCACTGCTGCGCGAATGCCTTGGCGTCTTCCTTGTTGCGAACCAGCTTGACGCCGCCCGCTTTACCGCGACCACCGGCGTGAACCTGGGCTTTGACAACCCACTCGGAGCCGCCAATCTTGTCGCAAGCTTCTGCTGCTTCTTCCGGGGTGTCTACCGCGTAGCCTTTGGATACTGGCAGGCCGTATTCAGCGAACAGCTGCTTACCCTGATACTCGTGAAGATTCATGCTTTTTACCGTCTTCGTTAGGTACTGCGCATTCGGCGCTGCACTCCAGATGAGTGCCGCACCACCTGTGACCGCTACTCTCAAACCAGCGCCACACCTGGGTTCCAGAGCCTGGGCCCCGGTCCAGTGTGTGGCGCTACCCTGAGAGGTCGAGTCCAGCGGATATTCCGCGGTGAGTCTTGCGCACAAGGCTCACGACGGGCCAACCGCCGTGGTTTCTTATTATTGCTTAGCGTTTCTTGCGGTTGGCGATGTGGATGGCGGTGCCATTCACAGCCAGGGCTGCTTCGTGCAGGGCTTCGGACAGGGTCGGATGGGAGAAAACCATCATGCCCAGGTCTTCGGCGCTGGTGCCGAATTCCATGCCGATCGCACCTTGCTGAACCAGTTCCGCAGCGCTTGGGCCAATCACGTGGACGCCCAATACGCGATCAGTCTTGGCATCGGCGATGACCTTGACGAAACCGCCGGTGTCGTTGGCTGCCATGGCACGGCCGCTGGCGGCGAACGGGAAGGTGCCGACGTTAACTTCTACGCCTTCAGCTTTCAAGGCCTGCTCGGTTTTACCGACCCACGCGATTTCCGGGTGAGTATAGATAACCGAGGGGATCAGGTCGTAGTTCATCTGAGCCTTATGGCCCTTGATGCGCTCGGCGACCATGATGCCCTCTTCCGAGGCCTTGTGCGCCAGCATCATGCCGCGCACCACGTCACCGATGGCGTAGACGCCCGGTACGGTGGTGGCGCAGTGATCGTCGACGTGCACGAAACCGCGCTCGTCCAAGGTCACGCCGCAGTCGGCAGCCAGCAGATCAGTGGTCACCGGACGACGACCAACGGCAACGATCAGCTTGTCGAAGGTGATGTTCTGCTCGCCATTGGCGTCGGTGTAGGTCACCACGACTTCTTCGCCATTGACCTTGGAGCCGGTCACGCGAGCACCCAGCTTGATGTCCAGGCCTTGCTTGGTCAGGGTCTTCAGCGCTTCCTTGGAAACCGCGGTGTCAGCGGCCATCAGGAAGGTGTCCAGGGCTTCCAGGACGGTCACTTGTGCGCCCAGGCGCGACCAGACCGAACCCAGTTCCAGGCCGATGACGCCAGCGCCGATCACGCCCAGGCGCTTGGGCACTGCCTGGAATTCAAGGGCGCCGGTGGAATCCACGATCACGTTCTGGTCGACCGGAGCCGGTGGAATGTCGATCGGACGCGAACCTGGAGCCAGGATCACGTTTTCGGCTTCGATCACTTCGACCGAGCCGTCAGGCTTGGTGACTTCGACCTTCTTGCCGGCCAGCAGCTTGCCGTGGCCCTGGATCGAAGTGACGCCATTAGCCTTGAACAGGGTGGCGACACCGCTGGTCAGGCCTTTGACGATGTTGGCCTTGCGGCCGACCATGGCCGGTACGTCCATGCTCACGCCGGAGTGGCTGATACCGTGGATGGCAAAGCCGTCCTGGGCCTCGTGGAATTTCCATGAACTGTCCAGCAGAGCCTTGGAAGGAATGCAACCGACGTTCAGGCAAGTACCGCCGAGGGCCAGCTTGCCCTCCTTGTCGGTGTACTTCTCGATGCAGGCAGTCGTCAGACCAAGCTGTGCGGCCTTGATGGCGGCAACATAACCACCTGGGCCCGCACCAATCACTACCACGTCGAATTTCTGAGTCATAAAAGGTTCCTTTTAGCGGCAAGCTAGAAGCTGCAAGCCATAGGCTCCAAACCACTGCCTAGAGGCAGTGGCTTGGCGCTTGCGACCTGCAACTGCTTTTTAGATGTCCAGGAGCAGACGCGCCGGGTCTTCCAGCAGATTCTTGATGGTCACCAGGAACGACACGGCTTCTTTACCGTCGATCAGGCGGTGATCGTAGGACAATGCCAGGTACATCATCGGGCGAATGACCACTTGGCCATTGATCGCCATAGGACGCTGGATGATGTTGTGCATGCCCAGGATGGCCGCTTGCGGCGGGTTGACGATCGGGGTCGACATCATCGAACCGAAGGTACCACCGTTGGTGATGGTGAAAGTACCGCCAGTCATCTCTTCCATCGACAGCTTGCCATCACGGGCCTTCTTGCCGAAGGTGGCGATGCCGTTCTCGATCTCGGCCAGGCTCATCAGCTCGGCGTTGCGCAGTACCGGTACCACCAGGCCACGATCGCTGGAAACGGCGACGCCGATGTCCGAGTAGCCGTGGTAGACGATGTCCGCACCGTCGATCGACGCGTTGACCGCCGGGAAGCGCTTCAGGGCTTCGGTGGCAGCTTTCACGAAGAACGACATGAAGCCCAGGCGCACGCCGTTATGGGTCTTCTCGAACAGGTCCTTGTACTTCGAACGCAGGGCCATGACTTCGGTCATGTCGACTTCGTTGAAGGTGGTCAGCATCGCCATGTTCGACTGGGCTTCGACCAGACGCTCGGCAACCTTGGCACGCAGGCGGGTCATGGGTACGCGCTTCTCGACGCGATCGCCGGCAGCGAAGACTGGAGCAGCGGCGGCTGGAGCCGGAGCCTTGGCAGGCGCGGCGGCCGGAGCGGCTTTCTTGGCGGCGATGGCAGCCACTACGTCTTCCTTGGTCACACGACCGCCCTTGCCGGTGCCGGCAACGGAAGCGATGTTGATGCCGTTTTCTTCAGCCAGCTTGCGGGCAGCAGGCGCGGCGATTGGATCGTCTTCGCCTTCGGCGGCAGCCGGGGCAGCGGCAGCGGCGGCCGGAGCAGCAGCGGCGGCTGGAGCGGCGGCAGCACCGCCCTCGACAATGGAGCCCAGGACTTCGTCGGACAGAACGGTGTCGCCTTCGTTCTTGACGATAGCGCCCAGCACGCCGTCGGCGGTAGCCAGCACTTCCAGTACGACTTTGTCGGTCTCGATGTCGACGATCAGCTCGTCACGCTTGACGGCATCGCCCGGTTGCTTGTGCCAGGTGGCAACGGTGCCATCGGCAACCGATTCCGGGAAAGTGGGGGCTTTGATCTCGATAGCCATTATCTGTGGTTCCTTAAATTCGGTTTCAGGTGCGCGAAGGCGTTAAACGGTAAACGCGTCTTGCAGCAGTTTTTCCTGCTGCTCGGCGTGCATCGATGCGTAACCACATGCTGGAGCAGCAGAAGCCTCACGGCCCGCGTACTCGAGTACGAGAGACTTGTTGAGGTTGCTGATGCTGCGACGCAGGTGGTGCTGGCTGCAGTACCAGGCGCCCTGGTTCATCGGCTCTTCCTGGCACCAGACAGCCGCTTTGGCATTGGTGTAAGGAGCCAGGACTTCGTTCAAGTCGTCCTCAGGGAATGGGTACAACTGCTCGATACGCACGATGGCGATATCTTCGCGGCCTTCGGCACGGCGTTTTTCCAGCAGGTCGTAGTAGACCTTGCCGCTGCACAGAATCACGCGCTCGACCTTCTTCGGATCCAGAGCATCGATTTCCGGGATAACGGTCTGGAACGAACCTTCGGCCAGATCTTCCAGGGTCGAGATGGCCAGCTTGTGGCGCAGCAGCGACTTCGGACTCAGGACCACCAGCGGCTTGCGCAGCGGGCGGATCACCTGACGGCGCAACAAGTGGTAGATCTGCGCCGGCGTGGTCGGCATGCACACCTGGATGTTGTGCTCGGCACACAACTGCAGGTAACGCTCCAGGCGTGCCGAGGAGTGCTCTGGGCCCTGTCCTTCGTAGCCATGTGGCAGCAGCATGGTCAGGCCGCACAGGCGACCCCACTTGTGCTCGCCACTGGTGATGAACTGGTCGATCACCACCTGGGCACCGTTGGCGAAGTCACCGAACTGGGCTTCCCAGATCACCAGCGCATTCGGCGTGGTGGTGGAGTAGCCATATTCGAATGCCAGCACGGCCTCTTCCGACAGGAACGAGTCGTACAGATCGAAACGCGGCTGACCTTCGAACAGATGCTTGAGCGGCACGTAGGTGCTGGCATCCTTCTGGTTGTGCAGGACGGCATGGCGGTGCGAGAACGTACCGCGGCCGATGTCCTGGCCGGTCATGCGGATCGGGTGGCCTTCGAACAACAGGGTGGCGTAGGCCATGGTCTCGGCATAACCCCAGTTGATGGGCAGGCCGCCGGCTTGCATCTTCTGGCGATCTTCGTAGATCTTCGAGACTTGGCGCTGGACCACGAAGCTTTCAGGCACTTCCAGCAGCTTGGCGGACAGTTCCTGCAGGGTCTTCAGATCGAAGCGAGTGTCGTGACGCGCAGTCCAGGTGTGCCCCAGGTATGGACGCCAGTCGACGAACAACTCCTTGTTCGGCTCCTTGACCAGGCTCTTGACCACATGCAGGCCGTTGTCCAGCGCATTGCGATACTCGTCGACCTTGGCCTGGACGCGCTCGGCGTCGAGCACGCCGCCCTGGGTCAGGCGCTCGGCGTACAGCTCGCGAGTGGTGCGCTGCTTGGTGATCTGCTGGTACATCAGCGGCTGGGTGCCGCTTGGCTCGTCGGCCTCGTTGTGGCCACGGCGGCGGTAGCAGACCAGGTCGATGACCACATCACGCTTGAACTGCATGCGGTAGTCGATGGCCAGTTGGGTGACGAACAGCACGGCTTCCGGATCATCGCCATTCACATGGAGGATCGGCGCCTGGATCATCTTCGCAACATCGGTGGCGTACTCGGTGGAACGCGAGTCCAGCGGGTTGCTGATGGTGAAACCAACCTGGTTGTTGACCACGATGTGCACGGTACCACCGGTCTTGAAACCGCGGGTCTGCGACATCTGGAAAGTTTCCAGGACCACGCCCTGACCAGCGAATGCCGCGTCACCGTGGATGGAGATCGGCAGGACCTTGTCGCCGCTGGAATCGTTGCGGCGGTCCTGGCGGGCACGTACCGAACCCTCGACCACCGGGGAAACGATTTCCAGGTGGGATGGGTTGAAAGCCATGGCCAGGTGCACTTCGCCACCGGAAGTCATCACGTTGGAGGAGAAGCCCTGGTGATACTTCACGTCGCCGGAGCCCAACTCGACCTTCTTCTTGCCTTCGAACTCGTCGAACAGCTCGCGCGGGTTCTTGCCGAAGGTGTTGACCAGCACGTTCAAGCGGCCACGGTGGGCCATGCCGATCACGACTTCCTTGGTGCCGTAGGAACCGGAACGCTGGATCAGCTCGTCAAGCATCGGGATCAGGCTTTCGCCGCCTTCCAGACCGAAACGCTTGGTGCCCGGGTACTTGGTGCCCAGGTACTTCTCCAGGCCTTCCGCCGCGGTTACGCGCTCGAGCAGATGGCTCTTGATGTCGGCCGAATAGGCTGGACGGCCACGTACGCTTTCCAGACGTTGCTGGAACCACTGGCGCTGCTCGGAATCGGTGATGTGCGTAAATTCAGCGCCGATGGTGCGGCAATATGTCTGCTGCAACGCTTCGTGAATTTCGCGTAGGCTCGCTTCCTCTTTGCCGATGAACAGGTCGCCGGCACGGAAGGTCGTATCAAGATCGGCATTGGTCAAGCCGTAATGATTGATCGACAGGTCTGCAGGTGCAGGACGCTGCCACAGTCCCAGCGGGTCCAGCTGGGATGCCTGGTGGCCCCGCATCCGGTAGGCCTGGATCAATCGCAGCACTTCAACTTGCTTCTTCTCGTGCTCACTGCTCACGCTCCCGGCGGAAACCGGTTGAGCGCGGCGCTGGTTCTTTGCCAGCAAGACGAAATGATCGCGGATCGTCGAGTGCGAAACATCGATGGCAGTGTTGCCGTCGGCAGGCAACTTATCAAAGTAAGTGCGCCACTCTTCTGGCACAGCGTTAGGGTCGTGCAGGTAGAGCTCGTAGAGCTCTTCCACATATGCAGCGTTGCTACCGGATAGGTAGGCGCTGTTCCACATGCGCTGCATCACGCTTTCTTGCATGCTTGGTCACCCTCGGTTAGGGGAACGCCACCGGCGATGACACCGAGCAAGCTTGCAGAAGTCCGAATGCAGCGACCAAAACAAGCCACTTAGGATCACGCTGATAGTCCGGGTACCAGCCCGGATGCCCCTGCTTGTCTCATTTCTTCAAAAATATAGAGCAGCCACTTTGTGAGCTGCTGCTCAGGTTAGAGCCAGGACGCGGGTTGAAGCCCGCGCCTCGGCTTTTACGGTACAGCGGTCCTACGGGTACAACAGCTGAATCACACGCCGCTCTGCAGCAGCATGTTACGAATGTGACCGATGGCCTTAGTCGGGTTCAGGCCTTTCGGACAAACGTTGACGCAGTTCATGATGCCCCGGCAGCGGAATACGCTGAACGGGTCATCCAGCGAAGCCAGACGCTCGGAGGTCTTGGTGTCACGGCTGTCTGCCAGGAAGCGATAAGCTTGCAGCAGAGCGGCTGGACCCAGGAACTTATCCGGGTTCCACCAGAAGGATGGGCAGGAGGTCGAGCAGCAAGCGCACAGGATGCACTCGTACAGACCGTCGAGCTTCTCACGCTCTTCCGGCGACTGCAGACGCTCGATGGCTGGAGCCGGAGTATCGTTCTGCAGGAATGGCTTCACCTTCTCGTATTGCTTGTAGAAGATGCTCATATCGACGACCAGGTCACGGATAACCGGCAGGCCTGGCAGAGGACGGATGACCAGCTTGTTCTTCTTGACCACGGCGGACAGCGGCGTAATGCACGCCAGACCGTTCTTGCCGTTGATGTTCATGCCGTCGGAACCGCAAACGCCCTCACGGCAGGAGCGACGATAGGAGAAACCCTCGTCCTGCTCTTTGATCAGCGCCAGCACGTCCAGCACCATCAGGTCCTTGCCACCGGTATCGACCTGGAAAACCTGGGTTTTCGGGGCAGCGTCGGTGTCAGGGTTGTAACGATAAACTTCGACTTGCAACATGACTGCCACCCTTAGTAAGTCCGGACTTTAGGCTCGAAAGCCGGTACGGTTTTCGGCGAGAAGTTAACACCACGCTTGGCAACGCGCTTCTCACCCGGGAAATACAGGGTGTGGCACAGCCAGTTTTCATCGTCGCGATCTTCGTAGTCTTCACGAGCATGAGCTCCGCGGGACTCTTTACGCACTTCAGCGGCGATGGCGGTGGCTTCAGCCACTTCCAGCAGGTTTTGCAGTTCCAGAGCTTCGATACGGGCAGTATTGAACGCCATGGATTTGTCGTTGATCTTGACGTTGGCGATGCGCTCGCGCAGGCCGGCCAGCTGGGCAATACCCTTCTGCATGTATTCACCGGTACGGAATACACCGAAGTAGTTCTGCATGCAGCTCTGCAGCTCGCGACGCAGGCTGGCGACGTCTTCGCCGGTGGTGCGCTCGTTGAGCTTGGCCAGGCGGCTCAGGGCAACGTCCACGTCGGTATCGCTGGCATCGCGGTATTCGATACCGTCGGTCAGCGCTTTTTCCAGGTGCAGGCCAGCCGCACGACCGAATACAACCAGGTCCAGCAGCGAGTTGCCGCCCAGGCGGTTGGCACCGTGTACCGATACGCAAGCCACTTCACCCACCGCGAACAGGCCAGGGATGATGGTGTCTTCGCCAGCGGCGTTCTGGGTGATGGCCTGGCCATGGATGTTGGTGGCAACGCCGCCCATCATGTAGTGGCAGGTAGGCACGACCGGAACCGGAGCGACGACAGGATCAACGTGGGCGAAGGTCTTGGACAGCTCGCAGATACCAGGCAGGCGGCTGTGCAGCACTTCCTCGCCCAGGTGATCCAGCTTGAGCATCACGTGGTCGCCGTTAGGGCCACAACCATTACCGGCGATAATTTCCTTGACCATGGAGCGTGCCACTACGTCGCGGCCAGCCAAGTCCTTGGCGTTCGGAGCATAACGCTCCATGAAGCGTTCGCCGTGCTTGTTGATCAGGTAGCCACCTTCGCCACGGCAACCTTCGGTAACCAGAACACCAGCGCCGGCGATACCGGTCGGGTGGAACTGCCACATCTCGATGTCTTGCACCGGAACGCCGGCACGCAGGGCCATGCCGACACCATCGCCGGTATTGATCAGGGCGTTGGTGGTGGAGGCGTAGATACGGCCCGCACCGCCGGTGGCCAGAACGGTGGCCTTGGACTTGATGTACAGGGTTTCGCCGGTTTCGATGCAGATCGCGATCACACCAACGAACGCGCCGTCCTGGTTCTTCACCAGGTCAACTGCGTAGTACTCGTTGAGGAAAGTGGTACCGGCTTTCAGGTTGCCCTGATACAGGGTGTGCAGCAGCGCGTGACCGGTACGGTCGGAAGCGGCACAGGTACGGGCGGCCTGACCACCTTTACCGAAGTCCTTGGACTGACCGCCGAACGGACGCTGGTAGATACGGCCGGTTTCGGTACGGGAGAACGGCAGGCCCATGTGGTCCAGCTCGAAGACCGCGGCCGGACCTTCCTGACACATGTATTCGATAGCATCCTGGTCGCCGATGTAATCGGAACCCTTGACGGTATCGTACATGTGCCAGCGCCAGTCATCGTTCGGGTCGGCCGAGGCGATCGCGCAGGTGATGCCACCCTGGGCGGATACAGTATGCGAGCGGGTCGGGAAGACCTTGGTGACTACAGCGGTCTTGTGACCGCCCTGGGCCAGCTGCAGTGCGGCACGCATGCCGGCGCCACCGCCGCCAATGATGATGGCGTCGAAAGAAATGGTTGGAATGTTAGCCATGAATCAGATACCCCAGAGAATCTGCACACCCCAGACGAAGTAAGCGAACATTGCGACGCCGCATACTGCCTGGAAAAGGAAACGTACCGCTGTCGCCGACTTGCCCAGCGCCATATGCGTCAGGTAGTCGGTGGAGATGGTCCACATGCCGACCCAGGCGTGAGCGCCAAGGGCCACCAGGGCCAGCAGACTGAAGATACGCATCCAGTTGTTTGCGAACAGGCCATGCCACTGGGTGTAGTCAATGCCCGGATTCGCTACGAGGTACCCGATCAGAAAAATGAAATAAGCCGCGAGAACGACCGCAGAGACACGCTGCGCCATCCAGTCATAAAGGCCCGAACGCGACAGGTTCGTAACGCTGGTTACCATATCCAAACTCCCGCCAGAACGATTACCACCACGGATACGGCGATAACGATTTTCGAGCCCAGCTTGCCGCCTTCCAGCGTCTCACCGATGCCCATGTCCATAATCAGATGGCGTACACCGGCCACCAAGTGATACAGCAAGGCGGACAGGAGGCCCCATGCAACGAATTTGGCCAGCGGACTGGTCAAGCACGCCTTCACCTCGGCATAACCTTCCTCGGAGCCCAGGGACTTGCTCAATGCGTACAGCATGATGCCAATGCCCAGGAAGAGGATGATGCCGGAAACACGGTGGAGAAACGACGTAACGCCGGTAATGGGGAGTTTGATGGTCCTTAGGTCTAGGTTTACAGGTCGTTGGCTATTCACGGCTTTTTTCACACTGAAGAGCCCCTAACAATCAGGGCAAAGTTGTTGGGGAGTGCACTGGTCAGGTAACCACCACCCAGGGAGTGCGACCCCCATCAAAACGGGCCCAGAAGCCCATGGCGGTCGGTGGCCGAGTATAGACAGTTAGGCTACTAATGACAACGCAAACCCCTTCCCCTAATAGCTGATTGCGTTAGCTTTGCAAAAGGCGTAAATGGCAGTGAATTTCGCTAAAAAATCCCTCTCAAAGCCTTCTGGGACAAGACTTTAGGCAAATTGACATTCAGATTTATCCCACTATAGTGGTGCGGGCCCTGCGTGGGGGGTCTGTCTGATGATTTCAAGCATAAATAGGAGGCCACATGGCTGACAAAAAAGCGCAGTTGATCATCGAGGGCGCAGCCCCCGTCGAGCTGCCCATTTTAACCGGCACCGTTGGTCCCGATGTAATCGATGTTAGGGGCCTGACGGCCACGGGCCGCTTCACTTTCGACCCCGGTTTCATGTCGACCGCCTCCTGCGAGTCGAAGATCACCTATATCGACGGCGACCAGGGTGTCCTGCTGCACCGCGGCTACCCGATCGAACAGCTGGCCGAGAAATCGGACTATCTGGAAACCTGCTACCTGCTGCTCAACGGCGAACTGCCCAATGCCGAGCAGAAGGCCCAGTTCGTCAGCACCGTGAAGAACCACACCATGGTTCACGAGCAACTGAAGAGCTTCTTCAACGGCTTCCGTCGCGACGCCCACCCGATGGCCGTCATGTGCGGCGTAGTCGGCGCCCTTTCGGCGTTCTACCACGACTCCCTGGACATCAATAACCCGCAGCACCGCGAGATCTCCGCCGTGCGCCTGGTCGCCAAGATGCCCACCCTGGCAGCGATGGTCTACAAGTACTCCATGGGCCAGCCGATGATGTATCCGCGCAACGACCTGTCGTACGCGGAGAACTTCCTGCACATGATGTTCAACACCCCGTGCGAGATCAAACCGATCAGCCCGGTACTGGCCAAGGCGATGGACCGGATCTTCATCCTCCATGCAGACCACGAGCAGAACGCCTCCACTTCCACCGTGCGCCTGGCTGGCTCCTCGGGTGCCAACCCGTTCGCCTGTATCGCTGCCGGTATCGCGGCCCTCTGGGGTCCGGCCCACGGCGGTGCGAACGAAGCCGTGCTGACCATGCTCGATGAAATCGGCGACGTGTCGAACATCGACAAGTTCATCGCCAAGGCCAAGGACAAGAACGATCCGTTCAAGCTCATGGGCTTCGGCCACCGTGTCTACAAGAACCGCGACCCGCGCGCCACCGTGATGAAGCAGACCTGCGACGAGGTCCTCAAGGAACTGGGCATCAACAACGATCCGCAACTCGAACTGGCCATGCGCCTGGAAGAGATCGCCCTGACCGACCCATACTTCATCGAGCGCTCGCTGTACCCGAACGTCGACTTCTACTCGGGGATCATCCTCAAGGCGATCGGCATTCCAACCAGCATGTTCACCGTGATCTTCGCCCTGGCGCGTACCGTCGGCTGGATCTCCCACTGGAAGGAAATGCTCTCCAGCCCTTACAAGATCGGCCGTCCTCGCCAGCTGTACACCGGCTACGAGTCGCGCGACATCACCAAGCTGGAAGACCGCAAGTAAGACCGGCCTTGCGCTCCCGTCTTAGCTACACCGCATACGGCCTCTGACAGAGGCCGTATTCTTTTGCCCCTCCCCTTCCCACCCACGGCACAGGGTCTGCTGATCAGCGCAGGAGCCTGTACAAGCCCCACCGAATCATCCCCAGCCCCTGCCCCCAACGACACCTGCAGCCCCATGGCCAATAAAAAATGCCCTGGCCTTGCGACCAGGGCATTTCGCCATCATCAGGCCTCTATATAGATAGAAGCCCAGTGCCAGGAGCTTAGTGCGACACCGCCCCACTGGCTCCCAAGCCAGTTTGCGAACGCACGAACTGCGGGAAGAACAGCGCCCGTTCATTGGCCGCCGCCGCCGACTTGTCAGTGATGGAGAAGAACCAGATACCGACGAAGGCGATGATCATCGAAAACAGCGCCGGGTACTCGTACGGATAGATCGGCTTCTCATGATGCAGGATCTGCACCCAGATGGTCGGGCCGATGATCATCAGCGCCACCGCACTTACCAGCCCCATCCAGCCACCGATCATGGCGCCACGGGTGGTGAGCTTCTTCCAGTACATGGAGAGCAACAGCACCGGGAAGTTGCAGCTGGCTGCAATGGAGAACGCCAGGCCCACCATGAACGCGATGTTCTGGCTCTCGAACAAGATGCCCAGGCCGATAGCCAGCACGCCCAGGGTCACCGTGGTGATCTTGGAGACGCGGATCTCGTCCTTCTCGTTGGCCTTGCCCTTCTTGATCACACTGGCATACAGGTCGTGGGACACCGCCGAAGCACCGGCCAGGGTCAGGCCCGCCACCACCGCCAGGATAGTGGCGAAGGCCACCGCCGAGATGAAGCCCAGGAATACACTGCCGCCCACGGCATTGGCCAGATGTACCGCCGCCATGTTGTTACCGCCCAGCAAGGCGCCCGTGGCGTCCTTGAAGTCCGGATTGGTGCTCACCAGCAAGATCGCGCCAAAACCGATGATGAAGGTCAGGATGTAGAAGTAGCCGATGAAACCAGTGGCGTAGAGCACGCTCTTGCGAGCTTCCTTGGCGTCGCTCACGGTGAAGAAGCGCATCAGGATATGCGGCAGGCCGGCGGTACCGAACATCAGCGCCAGACCCAGGGAGAACGCCGAGATCGGATCCTTCACCAGGCCACCGGGGCTCATGATCGCCTCACCCTTGGGGTGGACCTTGATCGCTTCGGAGAACAGCACGTTGAAGTCGAAGCCCACGTGCTTCATCACCATCAACGCCATGAACGACGCACCGGAGAGCAGCAGCACGGCCTTGATGATCTGCACCCAGGTGGTGGCCAGCATGCCGCCAAACAGTACGTACAGGCACATCAGGATGCCCACCAGGATCACCGCCACGTGGTAGTCGAGGCCGAACAGCAGCTGGATCAGCTTGCCGGCACCCACCATCTGCGCAATCAGGTAGAACGCCACCACCACCAGCGAACCGCAGGCCGACAGGGTGCGGATCTGGGTTTGCCCGAGGCGATAGGACGCCACGTCGGCGAAGGTGTACTTGCCCAGGTTGCGCAAGCGCTCGGCGATCAGGAACAGGATGATCGGCCAGCCCACCAGAAAGCCGATGGAGTAGATCAGCCCGTCATAGCCCGACGTGAACACCAGGGCGGAAATCCCCAGGAAGGACGCCGCCGACATGTAGTCGCCGGCAATCGCCAAGCCATTCTGGAAGCCGGTGATCTTGCCACCCGCCGCGTAGTAGTCGGCAGCCGACTTGTTGCGCTTGGAAGCCCAATAGGTGATGCACAGGGTGGCACCGACGAACACCACGAACATCACGATCGCCGATACGTTCAGAGGTTGCTTGTGGACTTCTCCCGTCAGGGCGTCTGCGGCCCATAGAGCGGGAGCGAAGGTGGCCAGGCCGAGCGCTGCGAATAGACGGCGGATCATTGCTGAGCCTCCTTCAGGATCGCGTTGTTCAGCTCATCGAACTCACCGTTGGCGCGCCGCACATAGATGGCCGTCAGGATGAAGGCCGAGACAATCAAGCCGACACCGATGGGAATGCCCCAGGTGATGGATGATGAAGGACTGAGTTTGCTCCCCAGGATCTGGGGTCCATAGGCGATCAACAGGATGAAAGCCGAGTAAAGCCCAAGCATGATCGCCGAAAGAATCCAGGCGAACCGCTCCCGTTTGCTCACCAGCTCCTTGAAGCGCGGGCTGTTTTGAATCGAGAGGTAAATGCTGTCGTTCATTGTTTTTATCCTCGCAGCACAGATTTTAGGTGGAACGCAATCCACTCTATGCAGCTCTCAAACGCGTTCTAGACGACCTTAGTATTAGAACGACATTAACCCCCGCGCCAATGCTCCCCCGCAAAAAAACGGGGGCATCCGCGACGCCGTCGCGGATGCCCCCAAGACCCTTGGAATAGACGCTGCGCTACTTACTTAGCGGTCCACTCGGCCACCCGCTCCGGGTGCTTGCCCACCCAATCCCTGGCCGCAGCATCAGGCTTGGCGCCCTCCTGGATGGCCAGCATCACTTCGCCGATTTCATCTTTCGACGCCCACTGGAACTTCTTCAGGAACGCCGCCACCTCAGGCGCCTTCTTCTCCAGCTCCTTGCTGCCGATGCTGTTGACGGTCTCGGCGGCGCCATACACGCCCTTGGGGTCCTCGAGGAAACGCAGTTTCCATTTGGCGAACATCCAGTGCGGCACCCAGCCGGTCACCGCGATGGACTCCTGTTTTTCCTCGGCGCGGGTCAGCTCGGCGATCATCGCCGCCCCGGAGCTGGCCTGCAGCTTGTAGTCCAGCCCATAGTCCTTGATCGCCTGGTCGGTCTTGAGCATCACCCCTGAGCCGGCATCGATCCCGACGATCTTGTTCTTGAAGCTGGCATCGCCCTTCAGGTCAGCGATGGACTTGGCCTTGACGTACTCCGGCACGATCAGGCCGATCTTGGCGTCCTTGAAGTTGGGGCCATAGTCCACCACCTTGTCCTTGTTCTTGGCCCAGTACTCGCCATGGGTCACCGGCAACCAGGCCGAGAGCATGGCGTCGAGCTTGCCGGTGGCCACGCCCTGCCACATGATCCCGGTCGCCACGGCCTGCAGCTTGACGTCATAACCGAGCTTCTTGATCACCTCCGCCGCCACGTGGGTCGTCGCCACGCTGTCGGACCAGCCGTCGACATAGCCGATGCTCAGGGTCTTGCTGTCAGCGCTGGCCAAGGTGGAGCTGATGGCAAGTACCATTGCGGCACCTGCGCCTAAGAGTCGTCGCATCTTCATCGTTACTTCCCCGAAAAGTGCAGTGCCAGGCGGCTGCCGGACACATCAACGTATGGTTATGGTGCTCGGCGCCTCCATCACGCCCGACCGCGAACACGTTCGATCATCAGCGGAGTACTGATGCCTGGATCATCAACCCGCCACCGGCGACGACCTGCTCTGACTGCGACCTCAAGGCAACAGCCAGCGACATCAGAAAGCCAGTAGCCCCCTTGCGCCCCACGACGACAAGCCCGCGCGAACTTCGCATGGCAGCACCAAGGCGCAGCCGAATACAGGTAAGATGCCCGGCTTTGTTCCTCCTGACGGCCTGACCATGCCCGCCACTCCACGCTTCCCCCTCCTCGCCTACCTGTGCGCCTGCCTGATCGCCCTGCTAGCCCTGTGCAGCTACTGGTACGGCCTCGGCCGGCCGGTGCAGTTGCCCGACGTCGCCAGCGCCAGCCACAAGCTGCAATGCGCCTCCTATACCCCGTTCGACAAGGACCAGTCGCCGTTCGACCAGCCGTTCAAGCTGCGCCCAGAGCGCATGGACGCCGACCTGGCGCGGCTGGCGAGCCGCTTCGAGTGCATCCGCACCTATTCCATGAGCGGCCTGGAGGCCCTGCCGGAGCTGGCGCGCAAGCATGGCCTGAAGCTGATGATCGGAGCCTGGATCAACAGCAACCCGGCGGATAACGAAAGAGAGGTGGACCTGCTGATCGCCTCGGCCAACGCCAACCCGGATGTGGTCAGCGCGGTGATCGTCGGTAACGAAGCACTGCTGCGCAAGGAAATCACCGGCGCCCAACTGGCCCGGCTGATCACCAAGGTCAAGCACAACGTCAAGCAGCCAGTGACCTACGCCGACGTCTGGGAGTTCTGGCTCAAGCACCCGGAAGTGGCCCCGGCCGTGGATTTCCTGACCATCCACCTGCTGCCCTACTGGGAAGACGATCCCTCGAACATCGACGTGGCCCTGGACCATGTGGCCCAGGTGCGCCAGGTGTTCGGCAACCGCTTCGCCCCCAAGGATGTGCTGATCGGCGAGACCGGCTGGCCCAGCGAAGGCCGCCAGCGCGAGACCGCGATCCCCAGCCGGGTCAACGAAGCCCGGTTCATCCGCGGTTTCGTCGCCCTGGCCGAGCAGAATGGCTGGCACTACAACCTGATCGAGGCCTTCGACCAACCCTGGAAACGCGCCAGCGAAGGCGCGGTCGGTGGTTACTGGGGGCTGTTCGACGCCGATCGCCAGGACAAGGGGATTCTCGAAGGTCCGGTATCCAACCTGCCCTACTGGTCCCTGTGGCTGGGCCTGGGAGCGGCGCTCCTGGCCAGCACCCTGCTGCTGGGCGGCGGGGTCGGCAGCACCCGGGCGGCCTTCCTCCTGCCACTGCTGGGTGCTGTGGCGGCATGCAGCATCGGCACCTTCGCCGAACTGGCGCGGGTCACCAGCCGCTTCGCCAGCGAGTGGGCTTGGGCCGCCCTGCTACTGGGCCTGAACCTGCTGGTCCTGGCCCACGCCGCACTGGCCTTGGGCTCGCGTGAAGGCTGGCGCCAGCGGCTGTTCTGCATCCTGGAAAAGCGTGCCGGCTGGCTCCTGGCGGCAGCCGGTTTCGCCGCGGCGGTGATGATGCTCGAGCTGGTGTTCGATCCGCGCTACCGCAGCTTCCCCAGCGCCGCCCTGCTGCTGCCGGCCCTGGCCTTCCTCTGCCGACCGGTGCGGGTACCGCGGCGCGAGGTCGCCCTGCTGACCTTCATCATCGGTGCCGGCATCGCGCCGCAGCTGTACCAGGAAGGCCTGGCCAACCAGCAGGCCTGGGGCTGGGCCCTGGTCAGCCTGCTGATGGTCGCCGCGCTGTGGCGCAGCTTGCGGGCGCGGATCGGCTGATCCGCCCGGCTAGGGGCGAGGAGCGCGCACCAGGCGCAGGCTGGCGATCACCAGGGCGAAGACCGCCAGGCTGGTGTTGTACAGCACCAGCGCCGGGAGCCCGGCCGCCATGGCCAGCAGCGCCAGCCCCCAGCCCAGCCGCCCTGGCACGACGAAGGCCAGCAGCGCCGCGCCCAGGGCACTCCAGCCCAACACCTTGAAATGAATCATCCAACCCAGGCTGGAACGCAACGCGCACTCCCAGCGGCCGGCCTCGTCGATGCATACGCCCACCCAGCGGGCATCCTCCATGAAGCCATAGCGCAGGCCATAGCTGGCGGCCAGCCAGAGCGCCAGGGCCAACAGCAACAAGATCAGGGGAAAGCGGCGGGACATGGGGGCACTCCAGGCAATCAAAACGGCGCCCAGCATAATCCCCCGGAAACACTTGGCAAGCACCATGCGCGCATAGCTATTCAGCCGAGGGTGGCAACGTGTATCGTCCGGCTACTATCACCATCACCCCCAGGCCAGACCGCCATGGACGTTATTTGCGCCCGCACATGGCACTTCGGCAGCAACGCGGTGGTCATAGCCTGCGAATCTCATTCGGCACCTTCCTTCTAGGGATACAGTCATGCTTCGTTCCTTGCGCCTCACCGCTCTGTTCGGTGGCCTTATCCTGAGTGCGTCCGCCCTGGCGGTCGATGTCGACCCAGCCAGCTACGGCTACCCGTTGACCAATCCCTTCGAAGCCACCATCGCCACCACGCCGCCGGACTTACGCCCGGAGCTGCCCTCGGACGATGACATCCGCCAGTCCGACTACAGCCTGACCCTGCGCCCGGAACGCGAATTCACCCTGCCGGACAATTTCTGGGCAGTGAAGAAACTCACCTACCGCATCGCCACCCAGGACCACGCCGCCCCGCTGATCTTCCTGATCGCCGGTACCGGCGCGCGCTACGACAGCACCCTCAACGAATACCTGAAGAAGCTCTACTACAAGGCCGGCTACCACGTGGTGCAGCTGTCCTCGCCCACCAGCTTCGACTTCATCAGCGCCGCGTCGCGCTTCGCCACCCCCGGGGTCACCGCCGAGGACGCCCAGGACATGTACCGGGTGATGCAAGCGGTGCGCGCGCAGAACTCCAAGCTGCCGGTCACCGACTATTACCTCACCGGCTACAGCCTGGGCGCCCTGGACGCAGCGTTCATCAGCAAGCTCGACGAGACCCGGCGCACCTTCAACTTCAAGAAGGTCCTGCTGCTCAACCCGCCGGTCAACCTCTACACCTCGATCACCAACCTGGACAAGCTGGTACAGACCGAGGTCAAGGGCATCAGCAGTAGCACCACGTTCTACGAGCTGATGCTGGCCAAGCTGACCCGCTACTTCCAGCAGAAGGGCTATATCGATCTCAACGACGCCCTGCTCTATGACCTGCAGCAATCCAAGCAGCACCTGAGCAACGAGCAACTGGCGATGCTGATCGGCACCGCCTTCCGCTTCTCCGCGGCGGACATCGCCTTCACCTCGGACCTGATCAACCGGCGCGGCCTGATCACCCCGCCCAAGTACCCGATCCGCGAGGGCACCAGCCTCACGCCATTCTTCAAGCGCGCCCTGCAATGCGACTTCGACTGCTACCTGACCGAACAGGTGATCCCGATGTGGCGCGCCCGTACCGATGGCGGCAGCCTGCTGCAACTGGTCGACCAGGTGAGCCTGTACGCCCTGCAGGACTATCTCAAGGCCAGCCCGAAGATCGCCGTGATGCACAATGCCGACGACGTCATCCTGGGCCCGGGCGACCTGGGCTTCCTGCGCAGGACCTTCGGCGATCGCCTGACCGTCTACCCCCATGGTGGCCATTGCGGCAACCTCAACTATCGCGTCAATAGCGACGCCATGCTGGAGTTCTTCCGTGGCTAAACATCTCCTGCTTATCGCTGCGTTGCTCTGCACAGGCTATGCCCAGGCCGATAACAGCCAGGCCGGCACCACCCGCGCGCCCGATCCCGACGGCTTCACCGAGCCGCTGCAACAACTCAAGTTCAACCCGGGCCTGGACCAGCGTGAATTCGAACGCTCGACCCTCAGCGCACTGAACGTCTATGACCCGCTGGAGTCCTGGAACCGCCGGGTCTACCACTTCAACTATCGCTTCGACCAATGGGTGTTCCTGCCCGTGGTGGACGGCTACCGCTACATCACCCCGAGCTTCCTGCGCACCGGGGTAAGCAACTTCTTCAACAACCTGGGCGATGTACCCAGCCTGCTCAACAGCCTGCTGCAGTTCAAGGGCCAGCGCTCCATGGAGACCACCGCCCGCCTGCTGGTCAACACCACCATCGGCATCGCCGGCCTGTGGGACCCGGCCACCAAGATGGGCCTGCCACGCCAGAGCGAGGACTTCGGCCAGACCCTGGGCTTCTATGGCGTTCCTGGCGGCCCCTACTTGATGCTGCCAATCCTCGGCCCGTCGAACCTGCGCGACACCGCCGGCCTGGCGGTGGACTACAGCGCCGAGTCGGCGATCAACTTCCTCAACGTCGCCGAAGTCAGCAAGAACCATCCGGAGCTCTGGCTATTGCGTGGCGTCGACAAGCGCTACCAGACCAACTTCCGCTATGGCGAGCTGAACTCGCCGTTCGAGTACGAACAAGTGCGCTACGTCTACACCGAAGCGCGCAAGCTACAGATCGCCGAGTAAATACCCGGCCGCCCTTCATCACAGGGCGGCCAATTCCCGCCATTCAGCCTTACCTTTCAACTGGCTCCGCCAGGCTCAAGACACCCATTGGCAGCTTCAGGCAATGTAGATACGATGCTAATCGTTAGCTAGCTACCTATATGACCAGAACATGAAACTGCCGACCTTTCGTGTCGCCGATGCCTGGCAAGCCCTCTTCGCTCCCACGCCGTCGGACCTGCTGTTCGCCACCCGGAACCTGATTGCCGGTGGGCTGGCGCTCTACCTGGCCCTGCGCCTGGACCTTCAACAACCGCAATGGGCCCTGACCACCGTGTTCATCGTCAGCCAGTCCAGCAGTGGCATGGTCCTGGCCAAGGGGGTTTATCGCCTCTTGGGCACGGTGGTCGGAGCCCTGGCATCGGTCCTGCTCATCGGTCTGCTGGGGCAGGCACCACTGCTGTTCCTGCTGGCCATGGCCCTTTGGCTGGCCTTGTGTACCACCGGCGCCTCGCTGCTGCGCAACCATGCCGCCTACGGTTTCGTACTGGCCGGCTATACCGCGGCAATCATTGCCCTGCCCGCCACCGTGGCGCCCTTGCAGGTGTTCGACCAAGCCGTGGCACGTTGCTCGGAAATCGGCCTGGGGATCATTTGCGCCTGCGTGGCCAGCATCGTGCTCTGGCCACGCCGGGTCGAGCAGACCCTCGCCGCCCAGGGCCGGGCAGCCTGGCTGGCCGGGCGCCGCGCCGCGGCCTCGGAACTGTTGGGAGAAGACCAGCGCCAGGGCCTGCTGCTCGCCCTGGGCAGCATCGTCACCGTGGATGCCCAGCGCGACCACGCCTGGTTCGAAGGAGCACAGGGGCGTCGCCGCTCCCAGGCATTGCGCGTTCTCAGCCGTGATCTGCTGGGCCTGATGCGCGCCGCCAGGAGTGTGGCCCGACAGCGACAGTTGCTCGAACCCCAGGAAGCACAATCGATGCAAGCGCTGATCCGCGAAACCAGCCAGGCCCTGGCAACCGAGCATCAGTCACCCTTGGCCGCCCTGGCCCAGCGCCTGGAACAAGGCTTGGCCGATCGCTCGCAATCGGCTGAAGCCCGTCTCTGCCAACTGCAACTGTCACAGGTGCTGGACCTGGTGGCGCAAAGCGCTCGTAGCGTCAGTGCCCTGGAGCAGGGCCTGGTCCCCCCCGGCGCCCCCGGAGCCTTGTCCTGGCACCGAGACCTTGAGCACGGCGTGCTGGGCGGATTGCGCAGTGCCCTGGCCTTTCTCGCCGTGGCCGCTTTCTGGCTCCTCTGCGCCTGGCCTTCGGGCCTGGGGGCGGTCTCCATCTGCGGTGTAGTGCTAAGCCTGTTCGCCGGCCGCGAGAACCCCGCAGCGGCCTGCCTGAACTTCCTCAAGGGCATCGCCCTGTCGATTCCTGTCGCAGGCTTCGTCGGCCTCGGCCTGCTCCCCGGCTGGGATGGCTTTCCCCTGCTGTGCCTGGGCCTTGGCGTGCCGCTGTTTTTCGCGTCGCTCTGCATGAGCCGGCCCAAACTGGCACCGATCGCGTCGGCCTTCTGCATCTTCTTCGTCAACAACGTCGGCCCCGGCAACCTGATGACCTATGACCTGGCCGCGTTCCTGAACAAGGCCATGGCCACCCTGGTGGGCGTCGCTATTGCCGTGGTGGTGCTGCGCCTGGTCAGCCTGAACCCGGGGGAGCATCACTACCGCCGGATGTTCAAAGCCTCGTTGTTCGACCTGGCACAGCTCACCTCAAGGCCGCTGGAGCAGGCGGAAAGCTGGTTCGGCGGACGCATGGCCGACCGTCTGATCCGCGTGTCCCGGTATTGGCAGATGCAACCCGAGCACCGCCGCGACCACTGGGACAATGGCCTCCAGGGGCTGGACCTGGGAGACGAGCTGCTACAACTGCGCGGCTGCCTGGATACCACTCGCGGCGCCCTGGCCATCGAGCGAGATCGCTATCTGAGTCACCTGGCCCTGCTGCTCAGGAACGGCGGCCCTACGGCCCTGCGCCACGACCAGTTGGATGCCCCGACGCGATCCTTGCTCCAGGCACTGACAACCGCGCCCACCCTCCCCGAAACCTCACGGGAGATGGCCCGCGCCGCACTCGTGCAATTGCAGTTCACCTGGCGCCGCTGGTGCCGTCGACAGGCCCAGGCACCGCGACCACGGACAGCGCAAGCCGTGGCCTGAGGCCAGGCTCAACCGCGCACGCCACGCCAGAGCTTGCCCGCCAGCGTCACCACCGCCAGCACCAGGGCCCCGGCAATGACCCCGGCCACCGCATTGAGCAGGGTCGGCGTCAGCACCGCAATGGCGCCGAGCAGCGAGGCACTGCGTTCGGCCACGCCTTCGATCAAGTGATGCAAGGCGGGAACCCCATGGGTCAGGATGCCGCCGCCGACCATGAACATGGCCGCGGTGCCGATCACCGACAGGCTCTTCATCATGTAGGGCGCCGCACGCAGGATCGCCCCGCCCACGCTCCTGGCCAGCTGTCCCGGCTTACGCGCCAGCCACAGGCCCAGGTCATCGAGCTTGACGATGCCGGCCACCAGGCCATAGACGCCGACGGTCATGACGATGGCGATGCCCGACAGCACCACCACTTGCTGGGCCAGCGGCGCGTCGGCCACCGTGCCCAGGGTAATGGCGATGATTTCGGCGGAGAGGATGAAGTCGGTGCGCACCGCCCCCTTGATCTTGTCCTTTTCGAAGGCCACCAGGTCGGTGGCCGGATCCGCCACGGCCTCGATCAGCTGGTCATGGGCCGCCTGGTCCTGGGCCTTGCTGTGGAGGAACTTGTGGGCCAGCTTCTCGAAACCCTCGAAGCACAGGTAGGCGCCCCCGAGCATCAGCAGCGGAATCACCAGCCAGGGAGCCAAGGCACTGATGGCCAGGGCCGCCGGCACCAGGATCAACTTGTTGCGAAACGAGCCCTTGGCCACGGCCCAGACCACCGGGACCTCCCGTTCGGCGCGAACCCCGGACACCTGCTGGGCATTAAGGGCCAGGTCATCGCCCAGCACACCGGCGGTCTTCTTCGCCGCCATCTTGGTCATCAGGGCCACGTCGTCCAGCACCGCGGCGATATCGTCGAGCAAAACCAGCAAACTGCTTCCTGCCATGGGCCAGGCTTCCCTGCGTGAAATGAGGCGCGCAGCATACCGCGCCGCAGGAGGGCCAGGCGAGATGTCGGCGAACCGCTCGGCAAACGGTCGGCGCGCTCCTCGAATGCAGGCAAGACCACGGCCAATGGGCATTCTTGAGCCCTTCGCGAGCCCGGTGCTACCATGCGCAACCGCCGAACAGGCAAGGAATCCCCCGGTTTATGAGCACCATCCGCGAGCGCAATAAAGAACTGATCCTGCGGGCCGCCAGTGAAGAATTCGCCGACAAGGGCTTCGCCGCGACCAAGACCAGCGACATCGCCGCCAAGGCCGGGCTGCCCAAGCCCAACGTCTACTACTACTTCAAGTCCAAGGAAAACCTCTACCGCGAGGTGCTCGAAAGCATCATCGAGCCGATCCTCCAGGCGTCCACCCCGTTCAATGCCGATGGCGTGCCCAGCGAGGTGCTCAGCGGCTACATCCGCTCGAAGATCCGCATCTCCCGCGACCTGCCTTTCGCCTCCAAGGTATTCGCCAGCGAGATCATGCATGGCGCGCCGCACCTGAGTCCGGACCAGGTGGAACAGCTCAACGCCCAGGCCAAGCACAACATCGAGTGCATCCAGACCTGGATCGACCGTGGCCAGATCGCCCCGCTGGACCCGCACCACCTGATGTTCAGCATCTGGGCCGCGACCCAGACCTACGCCGACTTCGACTGGCAGATCTCGGTGGTCACCGGCAAGACCAAATTGACCGAAGAAGACTACGAAGCCGCCGCCCAGACCATCATCCGCCTGGTGCTCAAGGGCTGCGAACCCGAATCCGCATGACCCGCCCTCCTGACGCCGCCCGGTCCACGGGCGCTGCTGGGTTCGTGTAGCCGCTGCCGCAGGCTGCGCACGGCTCGACACGAGCCGCCTGGTGGCTCTCGGCAATCAACCTGAGGTTCCGCGTCGCCCGGTTTGGCGGGCGCTGCGCAGTCGATCGCAGCCTCGCAGGCTCGACAGCGGCTACACGTACTGCGCGACCTAGGCGCCGACGCCGGCATCCGCGGCCAGGCCCTGGGCCTCGATGGCGCTGATGGCGCACTGCTCGTCGATATCCGAGGTGTCGCCACTGATGCCGATGGCGCCAATCACCAAGCCCGCCTGATCACGGATCAATACCCCGCCCGGTGCCGGCACCACGCAGCCCTGCCCCAGGCCGTTGAGCGCGCCGATGAAGGCCGGGCGCTGCTGGGCATCCAGCGCCAGCAAGCGCGAGCCCTTGCCCAGGGCGATCGCCCCCCAGGCCTTGCCGATGGCGATCTGCGGGCGCAGCAGGCTGGCGCCATCCTCCCTTTGCAAGGCCACCAGGTGACCACCGGCATCGAGTACCGCGATGGCCAGCGGCGCGGCACTGATCTTGCGCCCCGCCTGGATGGCCTGATTGGCCAGGTTGACCGCGACTTTCAAGGTTAAAGCGCTCATGGGTGCCGTCCTCATCTTGTTATTGGAAAGCCTGGTGGAGCTTCTTTCAGGAGAAGCCCGATGCACTGAATAGAACACAATGAACATTGTTTTTGTATACAATATTTACTGAAATATAACCCATGCGACAAAATGACACCGCTTTATCAGGGCTGAAAGCGCAGCCGATAGCGTCCAAGAAAAGCCATTGACCTGCGTAGCTTGCCGTGAATACACTCTGCGCAAAGCCACTTGTATACAATTACAAAACGTAAGAGGCACAAAATAATGAGCAAAATGAGAGCAATCGAAGCCGCCGTTCTGGTGATGCGCCGCGAAGGGGTCGACACCGCCTTTGGCATCCCGGGCGCCGCCATCAACCCGCTGTACTCTGCCTTGCAGAAGGTCGGCGGCATCGATCATGTGCTCGCTCGTCATGTCGAAGGCGCCTCGCACATGGCCGAGGGCTACACCCGCACCAAGGCCGGCAACATCGGCGTGTGCATCGGCACCTCGGGCCCGGCCGGCACCGACATGGTCACCGGCCTGTACAGCGCCTCGGCCGACTCCATCCCGATCCTCTGCATCACCGGCCAGGCACCACGGGCCCGCCTGCACAAGGAAGACTTCCAGGCCGTGGACATCACCAGCATCGTCAAGCCGGTGACCAAGTGGGCCACCACCGTGCTGGAGCCGGGCCAGGTGCCCTACGCCTTCCAGAAAGCCTTTCATGAAATGCGCTCCGGCCGCCCGGGCCCGGTACTGATCGACCTGCCGTTCGACGTGCAGATGGCGGAAATCGAATTCGATATCGACGCCTACCAGCCCCTGCCCCTGGCTAAACCCTCGGCCACCCGGGTCCAGGCCGAGAAAGCCCTGGCCATGCTGGCCCAGGCCGAGCGGCCGCTGCTGGTGGCCGGCGGCGGGGTGATCAATGCCGATGCCAGCGAACTGCTGGTGGAGTTCGCCGAACTCACCGGCATCCCGGTGATCCCGACCCTGATGGGCTGGGGCAGCATTCCCGACGATCACCCGCAGATGGTGGGCATGGTCGGCCTGCAAACCTCCCATCGCTACGGCAACGCCACCCTGCTCAAGTCCGATGTGGTGCTGGGCATCGGCAACCGCTGGGCCAACCGCCACACCGGCTCGGTGGACGTCTATACCGAAGGTCGCACGTTCATCCACGTGGACATCGAGCCAACCCAGATCGGCCGGGTCTTCACTCCCGACCTGGGCATCGTTTCCGACGCTGGCAGCGCCCTCACCGTATTCCTGGAAGTGGCCCGCGAATGGCAAGCGGCCGGCAAGCTCAAGGACCGCAGCGCCTGGTTGCATGACTGCCAGCAACGCAAGGCCAGCCTGCAACGCAAGACCCACTTCGACAACGTGCCGGTCAAGCCGCAGCGGGTCTACGAGGAAATGAACCAGGTGTTCGGCAAGGACACCTGCTACGTCAGCACCATCGGCCTGTCGCAGATCGCCGGCGCGCAGTTCCTCCACGTCTACAAGCCGCGCCATTGGATCAACTGCGGCCAGGCCGGCCCGCTGGGCTGGACCATTCCGGCGGCCCTGGGGGTGGTCAAGGCCGATCCGAGCCGCAAGGTGGTGGCACTGTCCGGGGACTACGACTTCCAGTTCATGATCGAAGAGCTGGCGGTGGGTGCGCAGTTCAACCTGCCGTATATCCACGTGGTGGTGAACAACTCCTACCTGGGGCTGATCCGCCAGGCCCAGCGCGGCTTCGACATGGACTACTGCGTACAGCTGTCCTTCGACAACCTCAACGCTCCCGAGCTCAATGGCTACGGCGTGGACCATGTCGCGGTGGCCGAAGGCCTGGGCTGCAAGGCCCTGCGAGTATTCGAGCCCAAGGACATCCAACCGGCCCTGCGCCAGGCCCAGGAACTGGTCGAAACCTTCAAGGTGCCAGTGGTGGTGGAGATCATCCTGGAACGGGTGACCAATATTTCCATGGGGACCGAGATCAACGCCATCAACGAATTCGAGGACCTGGCGCTGGTGGGCAACGACGCCCCCACCGCCATCGCCCTGCTCGACTAACCAGCCAGCACGACTCCCGTAGCCGTCCAGGCCCGCGCTCGAGCGCCAAGCCAACCCCGTCTTCGAGCGCCGCCAGGGTCCACCGGGCCTTGGCGCCTACTGCCCCGGCGACTACAGGACTTGATAGATCCACAGGAGACCACCATGCCGCGTTTTGCCGCCAACCTGTCCATGCTGTTCACCGAGCAGGATTTCCTCGCTCGCTTCAAGGCCGCCGCCGATGCCGGCTTCAGCGGGGTCGAGTACCTGTTTCCCTATGAGTTCAGTTCGGCCGAGATCAAGGCCCAGCTCGACGCCCACGGCCTGACCCAGGTGCTGTTCAACCTGCCGGCCGGCGACTGGGCCAAGGGCGAGCGCGGCATCGCCTGCCTGCCCGACCGGGTCGCGGAGTTCCGCGCCGGGGTCGACCTGGCCATCGCCTATGCCCAGGTCCTGGGCAACACCCAGGTCAACTGCCTGGCCGGCATCCGCCCCCAAGGCGTGGATGAGGCCCTGGTGCAAAAGACTTTCGTCGACAACCTCAAGTACGCCGCCGACAAGCTCCAGGCCGTGGGCATCAAGCTGGTGATGGAAGCCATCAACACCCGCGACATTCCCGGCTTCTACCTGAACAACACCGCCCAGGCGCTGTCGATCCGCGAACAGGTCGGCAGTGCCAACCTGTTCCTGCAGTACGACATCTATCACATGCAGGTCATGGAAGGAGACCTGGCCCGGACCCTGGCCAACCACCTGGAGCAGATCAACCACGTGCAGCTGGCGGACAACCCCGGGCGCAACGAACCGGGCACCGGCGAGATCAACTACCGCTTCCTCTTCGAGCACCTGGAGCGCATCGGCTACCAGGGCTGGGTCGGCTGCGAGTACAAGCCGCTGACCACCACCGAAGCGGGCCTGGGCTGGCTCAAGAGCCACAACGCCATCTGATCGGCCATCGCGTCATCGTTCATCGAGGGCCAGGCTGCCCGCGAGATGGATGCCTTGGCACCCCGCAACCTGATAGAGCAATAAAAAGAGGATTTTCCCCATGGCTAAAATCGGATTCATCGGCACCGGCATCATGGGCCACCCCATGGCCGCCAACCTGCAGAAGGCCGGCCACAGCCTGCTGCTCTCGGAACACCACGGCAAGGCCCCGGCCGACCTGATCGCCGCCGGCGCCGTGGCCCTGGCCTCCCCCAAGGACGTGGCCCAGGAAGCCGAGTTCGTGATCATCATGGTGCCCGACACCCCGCAGGTCGAAGACGTGCTGCTGCGCGCCGACGGCGTGGCCGCCGGGATCGGCAAGGGCAAGATCGTCATCGACATGAGTTCGATCTCGCCCACCGCGACCAAGGCCTTCGCCGCCAAGATCAACGAAAAAGGCGCGCAATACCTGGACGCCCCGGTGTCCGGCGGTGAAGTCGGGGCCAAGGCCGCGACCCTGAGCATCATGGTCGGCGGCGACAGCCAGGCCTTCGAACGCGCCCTGCCGCTGTTCCAGAGCATGGGCAAGAACATCACCCTGGTCGGCGGCAATGGCGACGGCCAGACCGCCAAGGTGGCCAACCAGATCATCGTCGCCCTGAACATCCAGGCCGTGGCCGAAGCGCTGCTGTTCGCCGCGAAGAACGGCGCCGACCCGGCCAAGGTGCGCGAAGCGCTGATGGGCGGCTTCGCCTCCTCACGCATCCTGGAAGTGCATGGCGAACGCATGATCAAGGGCACCTTCGACCCGGGTTTCCGTATCAACCTGCACCAGAAGGACCTCAACCTGGCCCTCAGCGGCGCCCGCGAGCTGGGCATCAACCTGCCCAACACCGCCAACGCCCAGCAGGTGTTCAGCACCTGCAACGCCATCGGTGGTGGCAACTGGGACCACTCGGCCCTGATCAAGGGCCTGGAGCACATGGCCAACTTCTCGATCCGCGACAAGCAGTAAGCCGTATTCGTAGTCGCCGCCCCGGGCTGTGCCGAGGTCCGCGGGAAACGCATCGCTGCGGGCCATGGACGGGCCCCGCCGACCCTGGCGCCGCCCCCGGCGGCGACTACGTCCCCCATAACAAGAATCCGGGAGCCCGCCATGCCGGCCGATCCGCAACAATTGCTGCGTGAGCTGTTCGCCACAGCCATCGACGCCGCCCATCCGCAACATGTCCTCGAAGCCCACCTGCCCAGCGACCGCAGCGGCCGGGTCATCGTCATCGGCGCCGGCAAGGCCGCCGCGGCCATGGCCCAGGTGGTCGAACGCAGTTGGCAGGGCGAAGTCCGCGGGCTGGTGGTGACCCGCTACGGCCACGGCGCCCCTTGTCACAAGATCGAAGTGGTCGAGGCCGCCCATCCGGTGCCCGATGCCGCCGGCCTGGACGTGGCCCGCCGCGTGCTAGAGATGGTCAGCGACCTGACGGAACAGGACCGGGTGATTTTCCTGCTGTCCGGCGGTGGCTCGGCGCTGCTGGCCCTGCCCGCCGCCGGCGTCACCCTGGCCGACAAGCAGGCGCTGAACAAGGCGCTGCTCAAGTCCGGCGCCACCATCGGCGAGATGAATTGCGTACGCAAGCATCTCTCGGCGATCAAGGGCGGGCGCCTGGCCAAGGCCTGCTGGCCGGCCACAGTGCACACCTACGCGATTTCCGATGTTCCCGGCGATTTGGCGACGGTCATCGCCTCCGGGCCCACGGTGGCCGATCCCAGCACGTCGGCCCAGGCCCTGGCGATTCTCCAGCGCTACGCCATCGAGGTACCGCCGGCGGTGCGCGCCTGGCTGCAGAGCCCCGAGTCGGAAACCGTCAAGCCCGGCGACCCGTGCCTGGCCCGCAGTCATTTCCAGCTGATCGCCCGGCCCCAGCAATCCCTGGAGGCCGCCGCGGTCAAGGCGCGCCAAGCCGGTTTCAGCCCGTTGATCCTCGGCGACCTGGAGGGCGAGTCCCGCGAGGTGGCCAAGGTCCACGCCGGGATTGCCCGCCAGGTGGCCCTGCATGGCCACCCCCTGGCCGCGCCCTGCGTGATCCTGTCCGGCGGCGAGACCACGGTCACAGTCCGCGGCAACGGCCGTGGCGGACGCAATGCCGAATTCCTGCTGAGCCTGACCGACAGCCTCAAGGGCCATCCCGGCATCTACGCCCTGGCTGGGGACACCGACGGCATCGACGGCTCCGAGGACAACGCCGGGGCCATCATGACCCCGGACAGCTTCGCCCGTGCCACGGCCCTGGGCCTGAACGCCAGCGACGAGCTGGACAACAACAATGGCTACGGCTACTTCGCGGCCCTGGACAGCCTGATCGTCACCGAGCCGACCCGCACCAATGTCAACGACTTCCGCGCCATCCTGATTCTCGAGACCACCCAACATGACGCCTGACAAGAAGGTCAAGATCCTCGCCACCCTGGGCCCGGCCACCGACGGTATCGAGGATATCCGTGAGCTGGTGCAAGCCGGGGTGAACATCTTCCGCCTCAACTTCAGCCACGGCAGCCATGCCGACCACGCCCAGCGCCACGCCTGGATCCGCCAGGTGGAAAGCGAGCTGAACCAACCCCTGGGGATTCTCATGGACCTGCAGGGGCCGAAGCTGCGGGTCGGCACCTTCAGCGCCGGCAAGGTCCAGTTGATACGCGGCCAGGCGCTGCGCCTGGACCTGGACCCGACCCCGGGCGATGCCCGGCGGGTCAACCTGCCCCATCCGGAAATCATCGCCGCGCTGGAGCCCGGCATGGACCTGCTGCTGGATGACGGCAAGCTGCGCCTGCGGGTCGACGCCCGGCATGCCGAGGCCATCGACACCACGGTGCTGGCCGGTGGCGAGCTGTCGGATCGCAAGGGCGTCAACGTGCCCCAGGCGGTGCTGGAGCTGAGCCCGCTGACCGCCAAGGACCGCCGCGACCTGAGCTTCGGCCTGGAACTGGGGGTGGACTGGGTGGCGCTGTCGTTCGTGCAGCGCGCGCAGGATATTCGCGAAGCCCGGGAACTGATCGGCAACCAGGCCTTGTTGATGGCCAAGATCGAGAAACCCTCGGCGGTGGCGCAACTGCGGGACATCGCCGAGCTCAGCGACGCGATCATGGTGGCCCGGGGCGACCTGGGGGTCGAGGTGCCGGCCGAAGCCGTGCCGCAGATCCAGAAGGACATCATCGCCACCTGCCGCCAGCTGGGCCGGCCGGTGGTGGTGGCCACGCAGATGCTGGAGTCCATGCGCTTCTCCCCGGCGCCCACCCGGGCCGAAGTCACCGATGTCGCCAATGCCGTGGCCGAAGGCACCGACGCGGTGATGCTCTCGGCGGAAACCGCCTCCGGCGAATACCCGCTGGAGGCCGTGCAGATGATGAGCAAGATCATCCGCCAGGTGGAAACCGGGCCGGACTACCAAACCCAACTGGACGTCAACCGGCCCCAGGCCGAAGCCACGGTGTCCGATGCCATCAGCTGCGCGATCCGGCGTATCTGCAGCATCCTGCCGGTGGCGGTACTGGTGAACTACAGCGAGTCCGGCAGCTCGACCCTGCGCGCCGCCCGGGAACGGCCGTCGGTGCCGATCCTCAACCTGACCCCCAACCTGCAGGCCGCGCGCCGCCTGTCCCTGGCCTGGGGCGTGCACTCGGTGGTCAACGACCGCCTGCGCCAGGTCGACGAAGTCTGCAGTACGGCCCTGGAGATCGCCCAGGCCCAGGGCCTGGCGCAGCGTGGGAACACGGTGGTGATCACCGCCGGTGTGCCGTTCGGCCAGCCGGGGACGACTAACTCCTTGCGTGTCGAAACCCTTCTCTGACCTGCCCCACTGCCGGTGCTGCGGCCCCGGTCCATCCAGAACTCTCCAGAGAGGGAGCCGGATGGACCGGACGCAGCCAACAGCGGCCGCACTGACCGATATCCATCATGCCGTCACAGTCGTTCAACGCTTTCTGCCCCGATTGGGCCACTGCCCTGCTCAATGGCTTCAGCCAGATCTTTCTCCAGCGCGACCCGCTGTGCGGCCTGCTGTGCCTGCTG
Organism: Pseudomonas sp. MSSRFD41; assembly: GCF_014230245.1. Classification (NCBI taxonomy): domain Bacteria; kingdom Pseudomonadati; phylum Pseudomonadota; class Gammaproteobacteria; order Pseudomonadales; family Pseudomonadaceae; genus Pseudomonas; species Pseudomonas sp. MSSRFD41. The sequence continues at coordinate 44,305 of NZ_JACKZK010000018.1, forward strand.
GCGATCCTGGCCTGCGCCCCGGCGCTGCTCGGTGGCGCCCTGCTCGGCGCCCTGGCCGGGCTGCTGACGGCCCAGCAACGGGGCTACGCCAAGGCCGACCGGCAAGCCGGGCTGTTCAGCTACAACGGCGTGTTGCTCGGGCTGCTGCTGAGCCTGTACCTGCCCTGGACGATCTTGCTGCCGCCCTTGATCATCGCCGCCGGCGGCCTGAGCGCGATCCTCACCCAGCAGTGGCTCAAGCGCGCCCGGCAACCCGCCCGGCTGCCGGCCTATACCGCGCCCTTCGTCGGCCTCGGCTGGCTCCTGGCCGGCCTGTTCACGCCGCTGGCCGCCAACCCGGCGCCCACCGGACTATCGCCCATGGGGCTGCTGGGCGGCCTGTTCCAGGGCCTGGGCCAGGTGATGTTCCTCGGCGACTGGCTGGCGGGGCTGCTGGTCTTCGCCGGCCTGCTGCTGGCCAACCGCCGGGCGGCGATCTGGGCCCTGGGCGGCTCGGGGTTCGGCCTGGGCGTAGCGGCGATGCTGCAGGAGCCCGGCCAGGCGCTCTCGGGACTGGCCGGCTACAACTGCGCGCTGGTGGCCCTGGCGCTGGGGCAGATCGGCCTGCGCCCCTGGTGGCCGCTGCTGGGCATGGTCCTGGCGCTGCTGATCACCCCCGGCATCGCCGCGATAGGCTTGCCCCCACTCACCGGCCCCTTCGTCCTCGCCTGCTGGCTGGTGCTGGCCTGCAACCGGGTGTTGGGCCGCACCCCGCGCCGCGACGCGCCTTGCGCTAGCGCAACGAATCCACCTAGGCTTCGCTGATCTTCGATTCAGGCGATTTCCATGGGTAACAGCGACAACTGGCGGCAACGCCTCTACGTGATGATCTTCCAGACCGACACCGTGGCTGGAAGACGCTTCGATACCACCCTGCTGCTGATCATCCTCGCCAGCCTGGTGATCGTGATCCTCGACAGCATCGACCAGGTGCACCGCGACTACGCCAACGTCCTGGCGTACATCGAATGGGGCTTCACCCTGATCTTCGCCATCGAGTACGGGCTGCGCCTGTACTGCTCGCCCAAGCCGCTGCGCTATGCCTTCAGCTTCTACGGCCTGGTGGACCTGCTGGCGATCGTCCCCGGGATCCTCGCCCTGTACTACAGCGACGCCCAGTACCTGTTGATCATCCGCATCATCCGCATGCTGCGGATCTTTCGCGTGCTCAAGCTGGCGCCCTACCTCAAGCAGGCCCACTACCTGCTCGATGCCCTGCGCGGCAGCAAGCAGAAGATCCTGGTGTTCCTGCTCAGCGTCTGCACCCTGGTCACGGTGTTCGGCACCCTGATGTACGTGGTCGAAGGTCCGGAGCACGGCTTCACCAGCATTCCCAAGGGCATCTACTGGGCCATCGTCACCCTCACCACCGTGGGCTACGGCGATATCGTGCCCAAGACGGTGATCGGCCAGGTGATCTCGTCCATGGTGATGATCACCGGTTACTCGATCATCGCCGTGCCCACCGGGATCTTCACCGCCGAGCTGGCCAGCGCCATGCGCGGCGAGCAGCAGAAGCACGACTGCCCGGTGTGCCGCAAGAACAGCCACGAGCCGGCCGCCGCCTTCTGCTCACGTTGCGGCAATGCGCTGTTCAAGAAAATGGAATAAGCAAAGTCCCTTTCAATCTTTAAAGAGATATAGCGCCCCGGCTATAGTCGGCGGCAAATTGCCTTCACTCTCGAATAAAAGGAAATGTGCAGTGAAAAAACTCTTCAGCGCTTCGCTCCTGGCCGCCGGCCTGGCCCTGGCTGGCGCCGCCCAGGCCGCACCGACCCTGCTCAACGTTTCCTACGACGTGATGCGCGACTTCTACAAGGACTACAACGCCGCCTTCCAGAAACACTGGAAGGCCGAGCACAACGAGAACATTACCCTGCAGATGTCCTTCGGCGGCTCCAGCAAGCAAGCGCGCTCGGTGATCGACGGCCTGCCGGCGGATGTCATCACCATGAACATGGCCACCGACATCAACGCCCTGGCGGACAACGGCAAGCTGGTCCCGGACAACTGGGTCACCCGCCTGCCGGACAACAGCGCCCCCTTCACCTCGGCCACGGTGTTCATCGTGCGCAAGGGCAACCCCAAGGCATTGAAGGACTGGCCGGACCTGCTCAAGGACGGCGTGCAGGTGATCGTGCCCAACCCCAAGACCTCGGGTAACGGTCGCTACACCTACCTCTCGGCCTGGGGCTACGTGCTCAAGAACGGCGGCGACGAGAACAAGGCCAAGGACTTCGTCGGCAAGCTGTTCAAGCAGGCGCCGGTGCTGGACACCGGTGGCCGCGCCGCCACCACGACCTTCATGACCAACCAGATCGGCGACGTGTTGGTGACCTTCGAGAACGAGGCGGAAATGATCGCCCGCGAATTCGGCCGCGATCAGTTCGAGGTGATCTACCCGAGCGTCTCCGCCGAAGCCGAGCCTCCGGTGTCGGTAGTGGACAAGGTGGTGGAGAAGAAAGGCACCCGTGCCGCCGCCGAGGAATACCTGAAGTACCTGTGGTCGCCGGAAGGCCAGGAGATCGCCGCCAACAACTACCTGCGCCCACGGGATCCGAAGGTGCTGGCCAAGTTCACCGACCGCTTCCCGAAAGTCGACTTCCTCTCGGTGGAGAAGACCTTCGGCGACTGGCGCAGCGTACAGAAGACCCACTTCAACGATGGCGGGATCTTCGACCAGATCTACACCAACGCCAAGTGACCCCTCGCGGGTGAATGAAAAAAGCGACCCTGGCGGTCGCTTTTTTCATGCCTGATGGCGAGTTCAGAGTGCCCGTGCCGGATTGAACAACGCCGCCGTGGCCACCTGATGCTGCTCCTCCAGCACCGCCTCGGCCTCGACTTCGATCAGCCACTCGGGCAGCGACAGGCCGCTGACGATGATCCACGAAGACGCCGGCGGCTGGCTGGCAAAGCGCTCCAGCAGCACCGCGCTGATGTGTTCCTGCTGGTCGCGGGCGGCTTCGGCGATGTAGATCCGCAGCATCACCACATCCGCCAGCGTTCCACCGGCCTCGGCCAACACCCGCTGGATATTGTCGAAGGCCTGCTCGGTCTGCTCCCGCAGGCCCGTGCCCACGGTGCGTTCATGTTCATCCACCCCCACCTGGCCGGACAGCAGCAGGCGCCGCCCGCCCCGCACCTCCACGGCCTGGCTGAAGCCGTATTGCAGCGAATTGAACACACTGGCTGGATTGAACGTCGACTTTTCCATAAGGCACTCCCGGCGCATTGAACGACCGGAAACCGTAAACCAAGGCTTTGGCGACTTCCACTGCAACCCGCGTGCTGCAACATTTGGCAATGCAAGCCTGGGCACCGCAGAGCCGGAGCGGGATCTTCCACGCCGCAGACAACGGCCTTACATGGGCGGAGCCACCCCGTCCTTGCCGGCGGAAATCGATTGCGCGATCAGTTTGCCGTCGGCGCCCTGGATGACGAACATCACCACCTTGACCCCGGCCTTGAGCAAGCTGCGATCCCCCGGCACCAGGTTGACGATGGGCACGTCGTCCGGCACCAGGATCTTCTGCTGGCCGCCCTTGTAGTTGACGGTCAGGGTCCGGCCATTGCTCACCACCAGGTCGCCGACGCTGCCATTGGTCATGCTGCTGCCCCGGGCCAGGTCGAAAGGCCGGTGGCCGTCACCGGTGCCGGCCATCTGCGGCGCGAACACATGCACTTCCAGGGCCTTGAGGGTGCCATCGGCCATGGGCATGGCCGCCGAGCCGATGTAGCTGCCCGGCTTGATGTCCTCGATGTTGGCCAGGGTCACGGCGCGGACCTGGGTCTGCGGCGTCAACTCGATGCTGACGTTCTCCCCGCTATTGGCATGCACCCGCAGCACATCGCCGCTAACACCGGTGATCTCCCCCCGCACGCCAATGCGCATGCCGGGCGCCTCCTGGGCCAGGGCACTGCCGAGCAGGGCCATCAGGGCGAAGCATTGGATAACGCACAACACAGGCAGAGATGGTTTCATGGCAACAAGGTCCTCGGCAGAGCGAAGCGGTACAGGACCGAGCCAGCAGCCGGCCCGGAAAGACCACCAGCCTGCTACCAGGCGTGAGCCAAGTAAATGCCTGGCCGGCGCCTGGGTGGAATGGCGGCCAGGCACGTCCCGCTTTTGCCGTTGCTCGAGATGCCTCGCCCCGGGCTCAGCTGGCGTCGATGTCTTCACCGGTTCGATCGCGAACCCACACCAGCACCAGGGTGGACAAGGCGACCGTCCCCATCATGTACCAGGCCGGGGCCAGGGGTTGTTCGGTCACCTGCAACAACCAGGTCACGAAGAATTGGGCGAAACCGCCGAACACCGAGACGCCGATGCCGTAGGCCGCAGCCATGCCGCAGGTGCGTACGGACTTGGGGAACATTTCCGGCAGCATGGTGATCCCCGGCACGGTCTGCAGCGTCAGCAGCACCGATAACAAACCGATGATCAGCAACAGGCTGGCCAGGCTGGGAGCGGCGATCAACCACTGGAAGCACGGGACGATCGCCACCAGGGTCCACAGCCGCGAATGGAAGATCACCCGCTTGCGCCCCAGCGATCGGCCAGCCAGCCCACCAGCGGCGACAAGAGGAAGCACACGGCTCCCACCACCACGCTGGCCAGCAGGCTGGAGGTGGTGGGCAAGCCCAGCACCCGGGCGGCATAGGCCGGCATGTAGAACGCGATGATCTGGGTCGAGACCATCGCGCCCAGCATCAGCAGCACGCTCTTGCCCAGGGTGGCCTTGTGCTGGCCGAACAATTCGCGCAACGGGCTGCTGCGGGCGGCCCGCTCCATGGCCTGCCGGCTATGGGCGCTGGATACGCCGGCCACGAGCGTGTCTTCCAGGTGCCGGCGAATGTACCAACCCACCGGGGCGGTGAGCATGCCGATGAAGAACGGGATGCGCCAACCCCATCCAGCCATCGCCGCCTGGCCCAGGCCAGCCACCAGGGCGGCGACCATGATCGCGCCGAGGAAAATCCCCAGGGATTGGCTGCCGAACTGCCAGCTGGCATAGAAGCCTCGCTGCGATGCCGGGGCATGCTCGACCAGCAAGGTGGTCGCCGCCCCCACCTCGCCCCCGGCGGCGAACCCCTGGATCAGCCGCGCCAGGACCATCACCAGCGGCGCGGCCATGCCGATCTGGGCATAGGTCGGGGTCAGGGCCATCATCGCGCAACCCAGGCCCATGAGGAGCAACGTCAGGGTCAACGCCGAACGCCGGCCGAAACGATCGGAATAGGAACCGATCAGCAGCGCACCCACCGGACGCATCAGGAACCCCACGCCGAAGGTGGCGGTGGTCAAGAGCAATTGGCCGTAGGAGGAAGCCGAGGGAAAGAACAACGGGCCGATGAACAGCATCAGGAAGCTGAACACCGTGAAGTCGAAGAATTCCAGGGCGTTGCCGATAGTGGTACCGACAATCACCCGGCGGCGGGATACGCGAAGACCAGGCGCCACCAGCGGCGCATAGGACTGCTGAACAATGCTCATGACGTTCTCCTGGGCACAAGGCAATAGACACTCACCACCGGCCAGCCCGGGCAGGCCCGGCCGGATCACGGTCAACGGCTACGGATCAGTCGTCCGGCCCCAGGAAGGTGCTCACCAGCTTCACCCAGTAGGTGGCGCCATAGGGCAGGCTGGCATCGTTGAAGTCATAACCGGGGTTGTGCAGCAGGCAACCGCCTTCGCTGCCCTCGCCGTTGCCCATGACCAGGTAGCTGCCGGGGCAGGCCTGCAACATGAAGGAGAAATCCTCGCTGCAGGTCATCGGCTGCATATCGGCCACCAAGCCCTCGTCGCCCAGCCAATCCTGGACCACCCCACGGGCCAGCGCGGTTTCGCGCGGATGGTTGTACAGCACCGGAAAGGCATTGGGGCTGACCAGCACTTCGGCCCTGGCCCCATAGGCCCGGGCCTGGGCGTGGGCCAGTTCGTCGATACGCCTGAGCAGCAGGTCGCGGGTGGCGTTCTTCAAGGCCCGGACCGTCACGGCCAGTTCGACACTGGCGGGTACCACCGACGAACTGCTGCCGCCGTGGATCGCTCCGACCCCGACGACGCCCATGTCCAGCGGTGGTACGTTGCGTGCCACCACCGTCTGCAAGGCCATGACCAGTGAAGCGGCGGTGACTACCGGGTCCACGGTGTCGTGGGGCATGGCGCCATGCCCACCACGACCATGGATGCGGATAGTGACGGTATCGGCCGACGCCATGAACGGCCCGGCCAGGAAGCCGAAGCGCCCCACCGGCAGGCCCGGCCAGTTGTGCATGGCGAATACCGCATCACAGGGGAACAGCTGGAACAGGCCGTCCTCGATCATCTTGCGCGCCCCCACATGCCCCTCTTCGGCGGGCTGGAAAATCAGGCGCACAGTGCCATCGAAGTCGATATCCCGAGCCAGGCACTGGCCGGCGGCGAGCAGCATCGCCGTATGCCCGTCGTGGCCACAGGCGTGCATCTTGCCCTCGTGGCGGCTGGCATAAGGCAGGCCGCTGGTCTCCAGGATCGGCAACGCGTCCATGTCCGCCCGCAGGCCGATGACCCGAGCACTGCGGCCCTTGCGCAGCGAGCCGACCACCCCGGTGCCGGCCAATCCCTGGTGGACTTCGTAGCCCCACTCGCGCAGCTTGGCGGCTACCAGGCGGCTGGTTTCGAATTCTTCGTAGCTCAGTTCGGGGTGGGCATGCAGGTGTTGGCGCAGGGCAGTCATGGCGGGGGTCAACGCCTGTACTTCAGGCAGGATCGCTTGGTTCGGCATGGGTTACTCCTCAGCGATGTCGTACGGCCCGATCGTCGGCTGAGACGCTGTCAGGCTCTTGTAGGAAGTCGCCAGCGCGCCAGGGCGGACCCCGTCGCTACGGCACGCCGACTATCGCCCCAGGTCCTGGCAAAAATAAAATAATATGTTCCGATCTGGCTCCTCGGAATTTCTTATGAAGATCAGCCTGCGCCACCTGCGATATGCCCTGGCGGTCACTCGCCACACCAACATCACCCAGGCCGCCGAGCACTTGAGCGTGTCCCAGCCGGCGATTTCGGCGGCGATCGGCGAACTGGAGAGCCACTTGGGGCAGTTGCTGTTCATCCGCCAACGTGGGCAAGGCATGAGCCTCACTCCCTTCGGCCGCTTGGCGATGGACAAGGCCCGGCAGATCCTGGCCGGCGTAGATGAACTGGAACACCTGGCGGACAGCGGTCATTCACTGTCCGGCGAACTGATGCTGGCGTGCTTCGAAGACCTGGCCCCCTACTGCCTGCCGCAGCTGCTGCGCGGCCTGCGACAGCGCCATCCAGGGATCAAGGTGAGCATTCGCGAGTGCGGGTTCGACCAGATCGGCAAGCAGTTGGGCAACGGCAGCCTGGACGCCGCGCTGAGTTACGACCTGGGCCTGCCGGATGGCGTGCAGACCACCGTGCTATGCGAACTGGCGGCCCATGCCTTGTTGCCGGCCGGGCATCCCCTGGCGGCCCAGCAAGCGGTCAGCCTGGGCCAGCTGTGCAAGCACCCCTTGGTCCTGACCGGGCAGGCCTACAGTAGGCAGCACTTCCTGGACCTGTTGCGTTTCCATGGGCTGCAGCCCCGGAGCCTGACCAAGACCCAATCCTTCGAACTGCAACGCGGGCTGGTGGCCAACGGCCTGGGCGTGGGCTTGGCCTATACCCGGCCATTTGGCGATCACAGCTACGACGGCCAACCGTTGGCGGTGCGCCCCATCAGCGAAGCCTTGCCGTTGCAGCGTATCGTCCTGGCGCAGTTGCAGAGCCATAGCGACTCGCAGCTGGTCAACGCCTTGCGGGAACAGGCGGTGCAATGGTTCGGCCAAAGCCCGGTGTTCGGCTGGTAACCCGGGCTTTGGCATGGCCCAGGCTCAGATCCGCTCGCGGATCAGCACCTCGATGTTCGCCGCCGCGCCCCAGCGGCGAACCAGCGCGAGCAGTTGCGGATCGGTTTCACCCACCAGGTAGAGGGTGTCGATGACCTGGGTGGCCGCCCACTCGACGAACTCGCTGCCATCGAAGTCGGCCGGGCTGGCGAGGTGGAATTCGTTCTCGTAGAAGCCGGCGCTCACCGCCACCGGGGTGTCCTGGGGGCCGGCCGCCATGATGAAATCGCAGGCCAGGTGCACCACGCCCCAACCCGCCACCCGCCACCCGCCAATTGCCCAGCGCCTCGTCGAGCCGGGCCCGGGCGCCCCGGGCAAAGCCCAGGCCGTCGAGCACCACCCGGCGGTTGACGATCAGCCACAGCTTGCGCCGCTTCGGCACCTTGAGCCGTACTTCGCCGGTGACCTTCGAGGCCCGCAGGGCCAGGGCGAACACCAGCAGCAAGGGGGCGAAGTAGCTATAGATTTTTTCGGCCCGGCTGGTTTCGGTCAGCGCGCGCAGGCGATCGACCTCCTTGCCCTGGCGCTGCTGTTCGGCGAAGTCTTCGGCCAGGCGCTCCAGCCACTGGCCAACCACGGCCGAGGAGTACTCGCCGCGCAGATCCCCCAGGGCCTGCTGCACCTGGGTCACCGCCAGTATCGACAAACGACCATCGTCCATGCGCGGCAAGCTGGCAAAACGCTCGCACAGGTTGAGCACCTGGGCGGCGTCCTGGGGTTCAAGGCGCTGGGGCGCCGACTTGCACAGTTCGGGGGCCAGCAGGTCGTCGATGTCCGCCATTACCCGCCGCTGCAATCCGGCCTGGGCGCCCTGCGCCAGGCGATAGTCGCTCTGGAACCAATCCACCCGCACCACCTGGGTGGCACTGATCAGGGCCAGGGACGCCAGCGTCAGCCAGCCGTAGTCCACCTTCTTCCAACCCACCTCGGTCAGCGGGAATACCGAGATGAAGGTCCAGCAACAGAAGTAATAGAAAAACGCGAAGACCACCAGCAAGGACAATGGCTGCACCGACAGGTAGATCAGTTCCGGCACTTCGGCCGGGCCCGATCCGTAGAGCAGCAACAGCACGCTGCTTAGCGCCAGCCAGAACAGCATCGGCAGGAAATAGGGTTTGTTCAGGGATTTTTTCATCGGTCGCTCAACGGCAGCGGCTCAGGAACACCTCGCTGTATCGGCCAAGGTCCACGAGGCTTAAGCATGTGCGACAAAGGCCCTGGGATGGGCCTTGGCGAGGGTAGGGCTTTACTGGAACTGGCGGCCGAGCCCGGCGGGCACGCCATGGATATCGGTGTCTTCCCAGGGGCCGTCGGGGCTGATGGAGCGGCTCCAGCCGTTGTTCCAACGATAGTAGGTGCGCTGGCGATAAAAGGTGTTGTCCTGGTTGTCCAGCACGTAGACCCCCAGTCGAGGGTCCCAGTGGCTGTGCCCGCCCGGAGGCGGAGCGAAGCTGGCCGAGGTGCGTGGCAAGGCCTTGGTTGCAGGCGCTGGCGCATGGGGCGTGGCAGGCTTGCCGGAGGGCGCCGTGGACGGAGCCGGGCGGGTGCTCGGCCCCGCAGGCGGGATGGGCTCGGAACTGCTGGGTAGCGGCCGCTGGACCGTACAAGCGCTCAACCCCAGGACCAGGGATAACAGGGTGATGCGAGCGATGGCGGTCATGGTGGTTTCTCTTTATTTATCCGGGCTGTCGATGGTCAGCTGCTGGGCCGTGGTGGTGCTGCTGGCCAGGGGCTGGCTGTGTCCGACCCATTCACCGGCCGTTGGCTGGCCAGCGCGGGAAACACGCGCAACCAGTTGGACTTCAGGGAAGTTCGACAGTTTCAGCTGCGGCATCATCGCGTCGGCATCCCCCAGCTCGACGCTGGCCGGCAAGTCGGCCACGGTCAGGCGCTTGGCCGCCAAGGGCGCCGGTGGCCCCTGGGTGGCGCGGGCGAAGATGAACACGCTGTCGCCCGGCTGGACCTTGGCCTTGAGTTCGGCGGCCAGGTCGACCCGGACCTTGAGCAGCGCCCCCTTGGCCTTGGTCGCGGGCTCGACGGCCACCTTGCCACCGCTTGCCGCCAGCTTCTCGCTGGCCCGGTCGATCCCGCCTTGCAGGGCTGCACGGGATTTGTCGTCCGGCGGCAGTTGCGCCTGCAGGCGCTTCCAATAGTCGATGGCGTCCTGGAACCGCTCGCTTTCGAAGGCGGCGATACCCAGCAGGCCCAGGCTGGTGACCTCATTGGGATCGGCCTTGAGCGCTTCGTCGGTGAGGGCCTGTACCTTGTCCGACCACTTCTTGTCATCGGCGAAATACTGGGCCTGGGCCCACTGCCCCAGCAGCTCGGGCTGGCGCCCGGCCAGGGCCACGGTGCGCTCGAAGATCTTCGCCGCATCCGCCGGCCGATCCTGGGCCATGTAGGTGCGCCCGAGGAAGTACAGGCCTTCGGCGGAGTCCGGCTGGGCCGCCACCGCACGCTCCAGGCGCTGGGTCATTTCCTCCATGGTCCGCGGCGCCTGGGCGAACTCGCGGGTCAGCTCGACCTTGTCGCTGGCGCCGAAGTGCAGGTACAGGCCCAGGCCCAGGAGCGGCACCAGCACCGCCGCCAGCAAGGGCAGCGGCTTGCCCAGCCGCGTACTGCGCACCTGGCCGTTGCCTTCGGTGTCCGCCAACAGCTCGCGGGCGGCCTCGGCCCGGCCGCTGTCCAGTTGTTCGGCGCTGAGCACACCTTCTTGCTGCTGGCCCTGCAACTCGGCCAGGCGTTCTTCATACAGCGCAACGTTGAGCGCGGTCCGGTCCTCTTCGCGCTGGACGCGACGCTCACGCAGTATCGGGATCAGCAGGAAACTCAAGGCGATCAGGAGCAAGAGGCCTGCCGCGAGCCAGAAATCAGTCATGGGTGGTTTTTATCCAGCAGTTGGTCGAGGCGCTGCCGCTCTTCGGCGGAAAGCGTGTTCGGGCTGTCGCTACGCTGAGCGCGGCGGCGCCGGACAATCACGGCGATGATCACCACGCCGCCCAGCAGCAGCCCGGCGGGGCCGAACCAGAGCAAGGCGGTCTTGCCGGTCAGGGCCGGGTTGTAGCGCACGAAATCACCGTAGCGATCGACCATGAAGTCGATGATCTGCTGATTGTCCTTGCCTTCGCCGAGCATGCGGAAGATTTCCTTGCGCAAGTCCGCGGCGATGGGCGCGTTGGAGTCGGCGATGTCCTGGTTCTGGCACTTGGGACAGCGCAACTCCTTGGTCAGCTCGTGGAACCGCTCACGCTCGCCGTCATTGGCGAACTGGTAGGTGTCGATGGCCGCCCGGGCCACCCCGACGATACCCAGGCCCAGCAGGGCCGCGATCAACCAGCGCTTCATGGCTTGGCCTCGTCGACCAGGGCCTGGTACTTGGCGGCCAGTTGCTCGCGCCAGACCACTTCGTCGATCACCCCGACGTACTTGTCGCGGATGATGCCCTTGGCGTCGATGAAGAAGGTTTCCGGGGCGCCATACACGCCGAGGTTCAGGCCCAGGGAGCCCTCCTCGTCGCGCACGTCCAGCAGGTAGGGATTGTGGAACTCGGCCAGCCACTTCAGGGCATCGGCGTTGACGTCCTTGTAGTTGATCCCGTAGATCACCACGCCACGCTCGGCCAGCTTGTTCAGCACCGGGTGCTCGACCCGGCAGGAAATGCACCAGGTGCCCCAGACGTTGACCAGCGCCGGCTTGCCCAGCAGGTCGGCGCGGGTCAGGGTCTTGTCGCCCTGCACCGAAGGCAGGGAAAACTCCGGGAACGGCTTGCCGATCATCGCCGATGGCAGCTCGGCGGGGTCCAGGTACAACCCGCGATAGAGGAACACCGCCACCACCAGGAACAGCGCCAGGGGCAACATCATCATCCAGCGTTTCATGCAGTGGCTCCTGTCATGCCCAGCGCTTCACGCACCCGGCTCTTGACCTTGACTCGATAACGCCGGTCCAGCGCCGCCAGCACCCCGCCCAGGCCGGTCAGCAGGCCGCCGAGCCAGATCCAGCGCACGAACGGCTTGACGTGCACCCGCACCGCCCAGGCGCCATTGCCCAGGGGCTCGCCGAGGGCGACATACAGGTCACGGGTGAAACCGGCGTCGATCCCGGCCTCGGTCATCATCGAGCTCTGCACGGTGTACAGGCGCTTTTCCGGATGCAGCACCGCCACTTCCTGGCCGTTGCGCACGACGCGGACAGTGCCCTTGTCCGAGGTGAAGTTCGGTCCTTCGAAGTGCTTGGCGCCTTCGAAGATGAAGTGGTAGCCGGCCAGTTCCATGGACTCGCCCGGCTCCAGGCGCAGGTCGCGCTCGGCGCTGCTCTGGCTCGACAGCACCACGCCCAGGGCGCAGACCGCGATCCCCAGGTGCGCCAGGTGCATGCCCCAGTAGCTGCGGGTCAGGCTCGGCAGGCCCTTGAGCAAGCCCTTGTGGCGAGTCTTGTCGAAGATATCCCGCACTCCGGACAACACCACCCAGGCCGCCAGCAGGAAAGTCGCCAGCACCGCCCAGTTGAAGTCGCCATAGGCGATGCCCGCCACCACGGCCAGGGCCACGCTGCCCAGCAACACCGGAGCCAGCATGCCCAGCAGCCATTTGACCGGGGTGTCTTTCCAGCGCACCAGCACGCCCACCGCCAGCACCACCATCAACAGGGCCATCAGCGGGATGAACAGCGCATTGAAGTACGGCGGCCCCACCGACAGCTTGGCGCCGCTCAGGGCGTCCAGCACCAGCGGGTACAAGGTCCCCAGGAGGATCATCGAGGCCGCCACCACCAGCACCAGGTTGTTGCCCAGCAACAGGGTTTCCCGGGACCACAAGTTGAAGCCCACCTGGCTCTTGACCACCGGTGCGCGCAGGGCGAACAGGGTCAGCGAGCCACCCACCACGAACAACAGGAAGAACAGGATGAACACGCCGCGCTCAGGGTCGGCGGCGAAGGCATGGACCGAGGTCAGCACCCCGGAGCGGACCAGGAAGGTGCCCAGCAGGCTCAGGGAGAAGGCGGCGATGGCCAGCAGCACGGTCCAGCTCTTGAACACCCCGCGCTTTTCGGTGACGGCCAGGGAGTGGATCAGCGCCGTGCCTACCAGCCAAGGCATGAAGGAAGCGTTTTCCACCGGGTCCCAGAACCACCAGCCACCCCAGCCCAGCTCGTAGTAGGCCCACCAGGAGCCCAGGGTGATGCCGATGCCGAGGAAGGCCCAGGCGACTATGGTCCAGGGCCGCGACCAGCGGGCCCAGGCGGCATCGAGGCGACCGCCGAGCAGCGCGGCGATGGCGAAGGCGAAGGCCACCGAGAATCCCACGTAGCCCATGTAGAGCATCGGTGGGTGGACGATCAGGCCGATGTCCTGCAACAGCGGGTTGAGATCGCGGCCATCGGCCGGGACCTGGGGCAGGATCCGCGCGAAGGGGTTGGAGGTGACGATCAGGAACGACAGGAAGCCGGTACTGACCATGCCCATGATCGCCAGCACCCGGGCCAGCATCACTTGCGGCAACTGCCGCGAGAACACCGACACGGCGAAGGTCCAGCCACCCAGGATCAGCGCCCAGAGCAGCAGCGAGCCTTCATGGGCGCCCCATACGGCGCTGAACTTGTAGTACCAGGGCAAGGCGCTGTTGGAGTTGTGGGCGACGTAGGCCACCGAGAAATCGTCATTCATGAAGGCGTAGGTCAGGCAGCCGAAGGCAAATACCAAGAAGGCGAACTGCCCCCAGGCCGCCGGCTGCGCCAGGCTCATCCACAACCGGTCGCCACGCCAGGCGCCCAGCAACGGCACCACCGCCTGGACCAGGGCCAGGCACAACGCCAGGATCATCGCCAGGTGGCCGAGCTCGGGAACGAACAAAGCGGAACTCATGGCTCAACCCTCCTTGGCCGGTGTCGGTGCCGACTGGCCGCTGTCTTTCAGGGCCTTGGTGACTTCCGGCGGCATGTACTTCTCGTCGTGCTTGGCCAGTACTTCATCGGCGACCACCACGCCATCGGCGTTGATCTTGCCCAGGGCGACGATGCCCTGCCCTTCGCGGAACAGGTCCGGAAGGATGCCACGGTAGGTGATGGTCACCGACTTGTTGAAGTCGGTGACCACGAACTTGACGTCCAGCGAGTCGGCGGAGCGCTCCAGCGAGCCGGCCTGGACCATGCCACCGGCGCGGATGCGGGTGTCATGGGGGGCTTCGCCATTGGCGATCTGGGTCGGGGTGTAGAACAGGTTGATGTTTTCCTTCAGTGCGCTGAGGGCCAGGCCGACGGCGATGCCGACACCCACCAGGATCGCCAGGATGATCAAAAGACGCTTTTTACGCAGCGGATTCACTTACCGTTCTCCCGGCGCAGACGACGCGCCTCTTGTTGCAGATAGCTCCTGCGGTCGAGGATCGGCGCCACCAGCTCACGCACCAGGACCACCAGGCAGATACCGTAGGCCGACCAGACGTACAGGCCGTGATGGCCCATGGCGAGAAAGTCGCTGAAGGATGCAAAACTCATTGTGCGGCCTCCAGGCTGCGTTGGACTTCGGCCTTGACCCAGCTGGTCCGGGCTTCGCGCTTGAGTACCTCAAGGCGCATGCGCAGCAGCAGGACCACGGCGAAGAAACAATAGAAACCCAGTACCGTCAGCAACAGCGGCAGCCACATTTCCACCGGCATGGCGGGCCTTTCGGTCAGGGTGAAGGTCGCCCCCTGGTGCAGGGTGTTCCACCACTCCACCGAGTACTTGATGATCGGGATGTTCACCACCCCGACGATCGCCAGCACCGCACAGGCCTTGGCGGCGCTGTCACGGTTGCTGATGGCGGCGTTCAGGGCCATGAGGCCGGCGTACAGGAACAGCAGGATCAGCATCGAGGTCAGCCGGGCATCCCAGACCCACCAGGAACCCCAGGTCGGCTTGCCCCAGATGGCCCCGGTCACCAGCGCCAGGAACGTGATGGAATGACCGATGGGCGCGGCGCATTGCAGGGCAACGTCGGCCAGCTTCATTTTCCATACCAGCCCGACCACCCCACACACCGCCAGCATCACATAGCAAGACTGGGCCAGCATCGCCATCGGCACATGAATATAGATGATGCGAAAGCTGTTGCCTTGCTGGTAGTCCGGTGGCGCGAAGGCCAGGCCCCAGACCACGCCGATACCAATCAGCAACACGGCGGCGACGCTCAGCCAGGGCAACAGCTTGCCGCTGATGCCGTAAAACCATTTAGGCGAGCCGAGCTTGTGAAACCAGGTCCAGTTCATTCGTTGTTTCCATCACGGTTGCTCTTCGTCTACACGAACAGCCAGGGTCTTTACTGGTTAAAAAACAACCAGACCTCATTATTCGCCGACGCTGATCTTCAGGCCAGCCGCTATTGCAAAGGGTGTCAGGGTCACTGCCAGCGCAGCCAGGCTACCAAGCCACAGCAAGAACCCTGTAGTCGGCAAGCCCTGCAATGCCGCCTGCAAGGCGCCACTGCCGAGAATCAATACCGGGATGTACAAGGGCAGGATCAACAGCGCCAACAACAGGCCGCCGCGCTTGAGCCCTACCGTCAGCGCCGCGCCCACCGCCCCCAGCAAACTGAGGACCGGCGTCCCCAGCAACAACGAGAGCAGCAGCACGGGCAGGCAGGCGGCCGGCAGCCCGAGCATCACCGCCAGCAAGGGCGCGAGCAAGACCAGGGCCAACCCGGAGAAAATCCAGTGTGCCAGCACCTTGGCCAGCACCAGAAGGGCCAGGGGGTGCGACGAAAGGACCCACTGCTCGAGGGATCCATCCTCGAAATCACTGCGGAAAAGCCCGTCCAGCGAGAGCAGGACGGACAACAGCGCCGCCACCCAGACCAGGCCAGGAGACAAGGTTTGCAACAATTGTGTCTCAGGTCCCACCGCCAGCGGAAACAAGGCGACGACTATCGCGAAAAATACCAGGGGGTTGGCCAACTCTGCCGGGCGCCGGCACAGCAGCCGTGCCTCACGGGCCACCAACAAGGCAAAGACACTCATGCGGCCCACCGTCCCAGGTCGATATCGCGGTATCCCGAGGGCATGCGGCCAAGCGTGTGGTGGGTGGTCAGCACCACCGTGCCGCCACGCTCGCAATGGGCAGCCAGGTGTTCCTCGAGTTGCGCCACGCCCTGCTTGTCCAGGGCGGTGAAGGGTTCATCGAGGATCCACAGCGGCGGACTGTCCAGGTACAAGCGGGCCAGGGCCACACGGCGCTGCTGGCCGGCGGACAGGGTATGGCAGGGAACGTCTTCGAACCCCTTGAGGCCGACGGCGGCCAGGGCCTGCCAGATCGCCTCGCTCCGGGCCGGCTGGTGCAGTGCACAGAGCCAGCTGAGGTTCTCTTCGGCGGTGAGCAAGTCCTTGATGCCGGCGGCATGGCCGATCCACAACAAATTGCGGGCCAGTTCGGCGCGCTGGGCCTGCAACGGCTGGCCGTTGAGCAGCACCTGGCCACTGGTGGGCTGCATCAACCCGGCGAGCAGGCGCAGCAGGCTGGTCTTGCCGCTGCCATTGGGACCGCTGATCTGCACCATGTCTCCAGCCGTCAAGCGCAACTCGAGGTGTTCAAAGAGCATCCGCCAATCGCGCTCACAAGCGAGTGCAACGGCTTCGAGAAGAGGGCTGGTCAAGGGATAGCGGGCCTTTACGGGTTCAAGTCGGCAGTGGAGCGGCCGTTAAAGGAATGCAGGATAAATGCATTGGCGGCCTGTTCTAGAGAGCTGCGTCAAACAATTGTATTGTTTTTACCACTCCTTAAAAGACGGGCGGCATTATACATGTGAGTCCCTACTTTACAGGGGGTTAATTTCCACAGGTTGTGTCCGAATGACAGGCGAAATGAACATCCTCCCGCTGCCGTCGACGCCCGCTCCCGGAGCCTCGCGCGCGCAGCTGCCCAGCGGTGAACTGCTCAAGCTGACGCCACCGCTGGAGGGGTTGATCGCGCCCGGCCAGAGCGCCCGGGCCGAAGTGCTGTCGCTCAAGCAGACGGACCAGACCTTCGAGCTGCTGCTCAAGCTGACCCTGGACAATGGCCGGCAAACCACCCTGCAAGCCACCAGCAACCAACCCCTGCCCCAGGGCACCAGCCTGGCGGTGACCCAGCCATCGGCAGCCAACCTGGCCATTACCGTGCAACAGGCCATCGCCTCCAGCGTCGCCGCCCTGACCCGCCTGGATACCAGCCAACTGCCTCCGGGCACCCTGTTGCAGGGCAAGGTCCTGACCTCGCAACTGCTGCCCCAGGGCGACAACCAGCCAGCGCTGTACCGCTCCCTGGTGAGCCTGCTCAATACCGCCCAGAGCGGCAGCACCCTGGCCATCGAAAGCCCGCAGCCGTTGCGTATCGGCAGCCTGCTGAGCGCCCTGGTGACGGATGCCCAGACCCTGAGTTTCGTCCCCTTGAGCAACCGCCAGGAGCAATTGGCGATCGCCGCCCAGCTGGCCAGCCAGCAAAGTCGCCAGGGCTCCCTGGGCGGCCTGCTCAACGCCCTGCAGAACCTGCCCGTCGACAACGGCCAGCCCGGCCCGACCAGCGATCTGCGCGCCGCGGTCGAACGCCTGCTGGGCAACCTGCCCAACGCACAGCAAATGAGCAGCGCCCGTGGAGTGGCCCAGGCGCTGCTGGGCAGCGGCGTGTTCCTCGAGGCCCGGTTGGCTGCCGGCAACCCGGGCCAGGCCGCGGATCTGAAGACCGACCTGCTGCGCCTGATCGCCCAATTGACCCCGGCCCTGCCCTCCTCCACCAGTTTCAACGCGATCCTCGCCGCCAATACCCTGGCCCAGTCCCTGCCCAGCTTTGTACGCAGCGCCCTGGGCACCCTGGGCCAGGTGAGCGCCAAAACCACGCCCGGGGGATTCCCGCTGCCGGAGCGCCTGCTGCAAAGCCTGGAAGGCGCGGGCAGCCTGGAACAACTGCTGCGCCTGGCCGCCGCGGCGGTGTCGCGCCTGCAGAGCCACCAACTGGCGGGGCTGGAACAAAGCGGGCGTACCGACGATGGCCGCCAGCTGACCACCTGGCAGCTGGAAATCCCGATGCGCAACCTGCAGGACATCGTGCCCCTGCAGGTCAAGTTGCAGCGTGAGGAACCGGCGCAAGCAGAACAGCAAGCCCAGGACAAACGCGAAGAACGCGAGCCCCGGCAAGCCTTGTGGCGGGTCGACCTGGCCTTCGACCTCGAGCCGCTGGGGCCGCTGCAGGTCCAGGCGCAACTGCTCCAGGGCCGCTTGTCCAGCCAACTATGGGCCGAGCGCCCCTACACCGCGAGCCTGATCGAAAGCCACCTGGGCAGCCTGCGCGAGCGCCTGCTGGCCTCGGGCCTGGATGTCGGCGACCTGGATTGCCATCTCGGCATCCCGCCCCAAGGCCCGCGCACCCGATTGGAACAACGCTGGGTCGACGAAACCGCATGAAGCACTCTGCCCCACCTCGCCAGGCCATCGCCCTCAAATACGATGGCCAGCAGGCTCCGACACTCACCGCCAAGGGCGATGACGAACTGGCCGAAGCGATCCTGAAGATCGCCCGCGACTATGAAGTGCCGATCTATGAGAACGCCGAACTGGTCAGATTGCTGGCGCGCCTGGAATTGGGCGACAGCATCCCGCCGGAGCTGTACCGGACCATCGCCGAGATCATCGCCTTCGCCTGGAACCTCAAGGGCAAGTTCCCGGCAGGCCACGATCCACGGCAGATAGAGACGGAAAAGGACGTCACCGAGCGCGGCGACGATGACTAGAAGAGCATGAGCCGCAAGCTGCATGCTTGAAGCTGATGCTCAGCCTCTATGCAGCTTGCTCACCAACTCGGCCTCGGCCTGGGTCAGGCCGCAGGATTGGGTCAGCTCGTCGACGCTGGCGCCCATGCCCACCAACCGTACGGCCTGGGCAAAGGACAAGGTGGAGGGATCGCGCTGTTCCAGCTGGGCCAGCTTGTCCGGCAACGGCGCCACCACCGCCCGCAGCTCGTGCAAGTCCTCGCCCATGCGCACCGTGCCGTTCTGGTAATGATCGACCCGCTTGGCCAGTTCCTTGATTCGCAGGTCGCGCAGGGCATCGCCTTCGGCCTGCTGCGCAGCGATCTGCCGCTGGTTGCGGGCAAAGGACAGGAACAGCGCGAGGGTGGCGACCCAGAGGATCGCCAGGATGATTACCGCTACCTCGAGGATCAATCAGATACTCTCCAGTTCCGACCATTCCTCTTCGCTCATCATCTTGTCCAGCTCTACCAGGATCAGCAGCTCGCCGTTCTTGTTGCAGACGCCCTGGATGAACTTGGCGGATTCTTCGTTGCCGACATTCGGCGCGGTCTCGACTTCGGATTGGCGCAGGTAGACCACCTCGGCCACGCTGTCGACCATGATCCCGACCACCTGCTTGTCAGCCTCGATGATGACGATCCGGGTGTTGTCGTTGACTTCGGTGGGCACCAGGCCAAAACGCTGGCGAGTGTCGATCACGGTCACCACGTTGCCGCGCAGGTTGATGATGCCCAGCACATAGCTCGGAGCCCCCGGCACCGGGGCGATCTCGGTGTAGCGCAGGACCTCCTGGACGCGCATCACGTTGATGCCGTAGGACTCGTTATCCAGCTTGAAGGTGACCCATTGCAGGATCGGATCTTCGGAACCCTGTGCAGACGACGACTTATTCATACCCTGACCCCTCAAAATACCGTTGGCAACGGCGTGTGTTCTGTATGGCCCCGCCCCACTGGCGCGACCTGTTGTTGGTTCACTTCGGCTTGTGGGCCGCTTGACTGATCGCCAGCTGCTTGGCACCACCGGTGGCGATCAATTGCGCCAACTCGGCGACGTCGAGCAACGCGCACATGTGTTCGATTACCGTACCGGCCAGCCACGGACGCTGGCCCCGGTGGCTGCGCCACTTGATTTCATTGGGGTCCAGGCGCAGCGAACGACTGACCTGGTGCACGGCCAGCCCCCACTCATAGCCCTGGACCGAAATAACGTATTGCAAGCCCTGGCGGAAATCGTCGCGATAACGATCCGGCATGACCCAGCGCGCCGTGTCCAGCACCTTCAGGTTGCCGGCCTGGCTCGGCAGGATGCCGAGGAACCATTCCGGCTGGCCGAACAACGGCGTCAGGTCCTGGCCCGCCAGGGAGTAGATCGACCCCAGGCACACCAGGGGCACCGCCAGGGTCAGGCCGGCGACATCGAACAACAGGCATTCGAAAGGTTCGGCCGCCCAAGCCGGCCGATCGCTACCGGCGACCGGTGGCGGCGTGTTGCCAGGTGGCAGGTGGACCTCCACCACGGGCGGCACCAAGGCCTGGAGCATCGGCACCACGGGTGAGATCGAGGCCGGCAGGGGTGCCGGTGCATCCTGCACGGGAGCCACGGGCACCGCAGCAGGTGCCTCGGCCTGAACGGCAGGCGGTGCCTGGTAGTGGATCCGTGCATCCCGGGCCTGCTCCTCCAGTACCGCGGCCTGGAATTCGTCCAGCACCTCGCTGGAGGCATCGGTACGGGCCTCAATGACAGGCAGAGCCGGCTCTGCAACGACCTCGGGAAGCGGCTCGTCCTCGGTGGCTTCTTGCAGCAAGGCGTCCAGGTACGACTGCAGCGCCAGCTGCGGCCGGTTCTTGACATCCAGTGGACGATTCATGAGGACACCCACGCACAAAACCCCACACAGTGAACTGTAGGGGTTATCGGCCGGGCTGCCGGACGACTTGAATGGCACTTCACGTCAGGCCACCTGCGCCACAGCTTGTTGCGCCAGCAGATGCTTGAGCAAGGCCTTGTAGGCCAGCACACCACGGCTCTTGCCATCGAATTGCGAAGGCGTGACCCCCGCCCGGCTGGCATCACGCAAGCGCGTATCGACCGGAATGTAGCCTTGCCAGATCTGCTCCGGGAACTTGTCCCGCAGGATCCGCAGGGTACCCAACGAGGCCTGGGTCCGTCGGTCGAACAGGGTCGGCACGATGGTGAACGGCAATGGCTGCTTGCGCGAGCGGTTGACCATCGCCAGGGTATTGACCATGCGCTCCAGCCCCTTGACCGCCAGGTGCTCGGTCTGCACCGGAATCACCAGTTGCTGGCTGGCCGCCAGGGCGTTGACCATCAACACCCCAAGCAACGGCGGGCTGTCGATCACCGCGTAGTCGAAATCCTGCCACAGCTGCGCCAGACTCTTGGCGATTACCAGGCCCAGGCCGCTCTGCCCGGGGGATTGGCGCTCCAGGGTGGCCAGGGCCGTGCTCGACGGCAACAGCGAAATCCGCTCGTGGCTGGTGCCCAGCAACAGTTGCCCAGGCAGATCCTCGGGCACGTTGCCCTTGTGCAGGAACAGGTCGTAGCTGCTGTGCTCCAGGCTGTCGGGGTCATAACCGAAATAGCTGGTCATGGAACCATGGGGATCGAGGTCGACCACGACCACGCGCTTGCCCGCCTCCGCCAGCAAGCCGGCTAAAGCGATGGAACTGGTGGTTTTACCGACACCACCCTTTTGATTGGCAACAGCCCAGACTCTCATTCAGTTTGTTCCTCCCGCCCAGCCACAGCAGGGCGAGACATAGCGCAAAGTTATAAAGCAGGTGACGGAGAATTGACGGCACTGCCCTGTACCGGCGATCTCACCGCGGTTGGTGCAGTTTGTGTGCCAGCCCGCTTGAGTGCCGCATCCGGCGTTGCATTGGCGCTGCCAGTACCGGTCAGGCTACGGCGCACATCCAGGTTGCGCGATACCACCAACACCACCCGGCGGTTGCGTGCCCGGCCCTCGGCAGTGGCATTGTTGGCCACCGGCTGGAACTCGCCATAACCCACCGAAGCCATGCGTGCCGGGTTCACCCCCTGCATCGCCAGCATGCGCACGATACTTGCCGAACGGGCCGAAGACAGCTCCCAGTTAGTGGGGTACTGCATGGTCTGGATCGGTTGGTTGTCGGTAAAACCCTCGACATGGATAGGGTTGTCGAAGGGCTTGAGGATCTTCGCCACCTTGTCGATGATGTTGAACGCCTTGTCGCTGGGCATGGCATCGCCGCTGCCGAAGAGCAGGCTGGAATTGAGCTCGATCTCCAACCACAGCTCGTTGCCACGCACAGTCATCTGGTCGGAGCTGATCAGGTCGCCGAAAGCGGCGTTGACATCGTCGGCGATGCTCTTGAGCGGGTCGCTGCCACCCGAGATGCCGGCATCGATCTGCTCGCTGTCCTTGACCAGCGGCTTGGCCGGAGTCACGGTCTTGGGCCGTTCGTCCCCAATGGGAATCGGCTTGAGGGCGCGATCGGAGTCGGTGAAGACCCCGACCAGCGCTTCGGAAATGACCTTGTACTTGCCCTCGTTGATCGAGGAAATCGAGTACATGACCACGAAAAACGCGAACAACAGGGTGATGAAGTCGGCGTAGGAAACCAACCAACGCTCGTGGTTGACGTGTTCTTCATGTTGACGACGACGAGCCATGATCAGTCCATGAAGCCTTGCAGCTTCAACTCGATGGAACGCGGGTTCTCGCCTTCGGCGATCGACAGGAGCCCCTCGAGGAGCATTTCCCGGTACCGCGACTGGCGCAGGGCGATGGACTTGAGCTTGGCGGCGATCGGCAACAGCACCAGGTTGGCGCTGGCCACGCCATAGATGGTGGCGACGAAGGCCACGGCGATACCGCTACCCAGCTGCGATGGATCGGCCAGGTTGCCCATGACATGGATCAAGCCCATCACGGCACCGATGATCCCGATGGTCGGCGCGTAGCCGCCCATGCTCTCGAACACCTTGGCGGCCTCGATATCCCGGCTTTCCTGGGTATAGAAGTCCACTTCGAGGATGCTGCGGATGGCTTCCGGCTCGGCGCCATCGACCAGCAACTGCAGGCCCTTGCGCGAATAGGTATCGGGCTCGGCATCCGCCACGCCTTCCAGGCCCAGCAAGCCCTCCTTGCGCGCGGTCAGGCTCCAGTTGACCACCCGATCGATGCCCGCCGGCAGGTCGACCCGCGGCGGGAACAGAATCCAGGCGAGGATCTGCATGGCGCGCTTGAAGGCGCTCAACGGCGACTGCAGCAAGGCCGCGCCGATGGTGCCGCCGAGCACGATCAGCGCAGCCGGGCCGTTGGCCAGGGCCGAAAGATGGCCACCTTCGAGGTAGTTGCCGCCGATGATGGCGACGAACGCCATGATGATCCCGATAAGGCTCAGTACATCCATTACAGGCAAGCCTCGACCAGGTGCCGGCCGATATCGTCCAGGCTATACACCGCGTCCGCCAGGTTGGCCTTGACGATAGCCATGGGCATGCCATAGATCACGCAACTGGCTTCATCCTGGGCCCAGACCGCGCTGCCGCCCTGCTTGAGCAGGCGCGCGCCCTCACGACCGTCGGCGCCCATGCCGGTGAGCACCACCGCCAGGACTTTGTCGTTGTAGGACTTGGCTGCGGAACCGAAAGTGATGTCCACGCACGGCTTGTAGTTCAGGCGCTCGTCGCCAGGCAGGATCTTCACCGCGCCACGACCGTCGACCATCATCTGCTTGCCACCGGGGGCCAGCAGCGCCAGGCCGGGACGCAGGATATCGCCGTCCTCGGCTTCCTTGACGCTGATCTTGCAGAGCTTGTCCAGGCGCTCGGCGAAAGCCTTGGTGAAGGCCGCCGGCATGTGCTGGATCAGCACGATCGGCGCCGGGAAGTTGGCCGGCAGTTGGGTCAGCACCCGCTGCAGCGCCACCGGGCCGCCGGTGGAAGTACCGATGGCCACCAGCTTGTAGGCCTTGCGCTTGGGCGCAGGCGCAGCCGGGCTCGCGGCGGGCGCCGGGGCACGGCTCGGAACCGGGGCCGGTGCGGCCGGACGGCTGCTGGCGAAGCTCGAGGTGGCCGGAGCTGGCGCACTGCTCTGCGGTGCCGGGGCACTGTAGCTGCTGAAGCGCCGGTTGCTGCGCGAGATGCTATGGACCTTCTCGCACAACAGTTGCTTGACCTTCTCGGGGTTGCGCGAAATGTCCTCGAAATTCTTCGGCAGGAAATCCACCGCCCCGGCGTCCAGCGCATCGAGGGTCACCCGCGCGCCTTCATGGGTCAGGGAAGAGAACATCAGGACCGGGGTCGGGCAGCGCTGCATGATGTGCCGCACTGCGGTGATGCCATCCATCATCGGCATCTCGTAGTCCATGGTGATCACGTCCGGCTTGAGGGCCAGGGCCTGATCGATCGCCTCTTTACCATTGGTCGCGGTACCGACCACCTGGATGCTCGAATCCGCTGAAAGAATTTCCGAGACGCGGCGGCGGAAAAAACCCGAATCGTCCACCACCAGGACTTTGACTGCCATAAACACTCCGTTAGGTGGGGCGAGGCCAAGCGCCCCTCCCCGCCGAATCAAATACGCCGTGCGGCGTAACGCTTGAGCATGCTCGGGACATCGAGGATCAGCGCGATGCGACCGTCACCGGTAATGGTGGCGCCGGACATGCCCGGGGTCCCCTGGAGCATTTTGCCCAAGGGCTTGATGACCACTTCTTCCTGGCCCACCAGTTGATCGACGACGAAGCCGATCCGCTGGGTGCCCACCGAAAGGATCACTACGTGGCCCTCGCGCTGCTCTTCATGAGCGGCGGAACTGACCAGCCAGCGCTTGAGGTAGAACAAGGGCAAGGCCTTGTCCCGCACGATCACTACTTCCTGGCCGTCCACCACGTTGGTGCGCGACAGGTCGAGGTGGAAGATTTCGTTGACGTTGACCAACGGGAAGGCGAACGCCTGGTTGCCGAGCATCACCATCAGCGTCGGCATGATCGCCAGGGTCAGCGGCACCTTGATCACGATCTTCGAACCCTGGCCCTTGGTCGAATAGATGTTGATCGAACCGTTGAGCTGGGAAATCTTGGTCTTGACCACGTCCATGCCCACACCGCGGCCGGAGACATCGGAGATCTCGGTCTTGGTCGAGAAGCCGGGAGCGAAGATCAGGTTGTAGCACTCGGTATCGCTCAGGCGATCGGCGGCGTCCTTGTCCATCACGCCGCGCTTGACCGCGATGGCGCGCAGGACATTGGGGTCCATGCCCTTGCCGTCGTCGGAAATCGACAACAGGATGTGGTCGCCTTCCTGCTCGGCGGCCAGTACCACCTTGCCCTGGCGGGACTTGCCCGATTCCTCGCGCTCTTCTGGCGACTCGATACCGTGGTCCACTGCGTTGCGCACCAAGTGCACCAACGGGTCGGCCAGGGCTTCCACCAGGTTCTTGTCGAGGTCGGTTTCCTCCCCCACCAGCTCCAGGTTGATCTCTTTCTTGAGCTGCCGGGCCAGGTCGCGAACCAGGCGCGGGAAGCGCCCGAAGACCTTCTTGATCGGCTGCATGCGGGTCTTCATCACCGCGGTCTGCAAGTCGGCGGTGACCACGTCGAGGTTCGACACCGCCTTGGACATGGCTTCGTCGCCGCTGTTGAGACCCAGGCGCACCAGGCGGTTACGCACCAGCACCAGTTCGCCCACCATGTTCATGATTTCGTCCAGCCGCGCAGTGTCCACGCGCACCGTGGTTTCCGCTTCGCTGGCCGGTTTCTCGGCGGCCGGGGCAGCTGGAGCACGGGCCGGAGCAGGAGCAGGAGCCGCGGCGGGTTTTGGCGCCTCGGCCTTGGCCTCAGGCTTGGCGGCAGCGGCGGCGGCCGGCTTGGCCACGGCAGCACTGGCCGGTGCCGCTGCTGCAGGAGCCGCAGCGACCGCAGCCGCTGGCTTGGCAGTGCCCGGGGTGTCGGAGAACTTGCCCTTGCCGTGCAGCTCATCGAGCAGGGACTCGAATTCGTGATCGGTGATCAGGTCGCTGCCGGCCGCGGCTGCATCTGGCGCAGCGGCGGCAGGTGCGGCGGCCACTGCCGACTCCAGTGCGTCGACGGCGAAATTGCCCTTGCCATGCAACTGGTCCAGCAGGGCTTCGAATTCGTCATCGGTGATTTCATCGCTGCCGGCAGCGGCGCCACCCTCGGCATCGGCCGCGGCGGGAGCGAGCGCATCGGGAGCGAACTGGCCCTTGCCGTGCAGTTGGTCCAGCAGGGACTCGAACTCGGCGTCGGTAATCTCGTCGCCATCCGGCTCACCCTCGGTGGCCGCCACGGCGGCGGGCGCGGCATCGGCGTCGGCCTTGGCAGCGCTCAGCGAGTCGAGCAACAGTTCGAATTCGTTGTCGGTGATATCGCCCGCCGGGGCTTGCGGCTCGGGCTCGGGTTCCGCCACGGCCTCGACGACCTCCTCCACAGGGGCAGGAGCGGGCTGCGCACCGGCCGGTTCGGCCAGGCGCGCCAGGGCGGATAGCAATTGAGGTGTCGCAGGAGTGATCTCGGTACGCTCGCGGACCTGGCCGAACATGCTGTTCACCGTATCCAGAGCCTCGAGCACCACGTCCATCAGTTCCGAGTCGACTCGTCTCTCACCTTTGCGCAGGATGTCGAAAACGTTCTCGGCGATGTGGCAGCACTCCACCAGCTCATTGAGCTGGAGGAAGCCGGCGCCCCCTTTAACAGTGTGAAAACCGCGAAAAATTGCATTGAGCAGATCCGCATCATCTGGCCGGCTTTCCAGCTCGACCAATTGTTCGGACAGTTGCTCTAGAATCTCGCCGGCCTCAACCAGGAAATCCTGAAGGATCTCTTCATCGGCGCCGAAGCTCATTAATGGGTGCTCCTAGAATCCAAGGCTGGAAAGCAAATCGTCAACATCGTCCTGACCGGACATAACGTCTTCCCGTTTATCGGCATGAATCTGCGGACCTTCACCCTTGGCGAGATGTTTTTGCGGATCTTTTTCCGCCAGGATCGACGCGCGGTCATGTTCGATACCAGCGAAACGATCGACCTGACTGGCCATCAAGACGAGTTTGAGCAAATTGCTTTCGACTTCGGTGACCAACTGGGTCACACGCTTGATCACCTGGCCGGTGAGGTCCTGGTAATCCTGCGCCAGCAGAATGTCGTTGAGGTGGCCGGAAATGGTACGGGTCTCCTGCTCGCTACGAGTCAGAAAACCGTCGACCCGACGCGCCAGTTCGCGAAACTCCTCGGCACCGACCTCGCGCCGCATGAAACGGCCCCAGTCCACGCTCAAGGCCTGGGCTTCAGCGCTCAGGCCATTGACCAGCGGGGTGCTGCTCTCCACCAAGTCCATGGTGCGGTTGGCCGCGGCTTCCGTCAGCCGGACCACATAGGACAGGCGCTCAGTGGCATCCGTGATCTGTGAAACTTCCTCGGCTTGCGGCATGTGCGGGTCAATCTGGAAATTGACGATCGCGCTATGCAGCTCGCGGGTGAGCTTGCCCACTTCCTGGTACAGGCCGCGGTCACGGGTCTGATTGAGCTCATGGATCAGTTGCACGGCTTCGCCGAACCTGCCCTTCTCCAGACTCTCGACCAGTTCCAGCGCATGTTTTTTCAGGGTCGACTCAAAGTCGCCCAGTGAAGATTCGTTATGCTCCATAGCTCCCCCGTGGCGCAATGGCTACGCATCTCAACCGATGCGTTCGAAGATCTTCTCGATCTTCTCTTTCAGCGCCTGGGCCGTGAATGGTTTGACGACATAGCCGTTAACACCGGCCTGGGCGGCTTCGATGATCTGCTCGCGCTTGGCTTCGGCAGTCACCATCAGTACCGGCAGGTGCTTGAGCTTTTCATCGGCGCGCACGTGGCGCAGCAGATCGATACCGGTCATGCCCGGCATGTTCCAGTCCGTTACCAGAAAGTCGATGCTCCCGCTGTTGAGTACCGGAATGGCGGTAGTGCCATCGTCGGCCTCGACCGTGTTGGTGAAACCCAGATCACGCAACAGGTTTTTTATGATCCGCCGCATCGTTGAGAAATCATCAACGATGAGGATTTTCATGTTCTTGTCCAATTCGACCTCCAAGCAGTCTTAAACACATCCAGTTCCTGGACGCGCCATTCAATCAATCCGGCATAACACGCAACGACTGCATGGAGCACATACTGCAAGACCGGCAAGGCACAAGGCCTGACCGGTCTTGGGCGCAGTGTCCCCACACTGCCTGTCAGCGCGCTCGCCACTCCCCCAAACGCCCCCGCAAGCGGGCCGCGCACTGGCTGTGTAACTGGCTGACCCGCGACTCGCTGACTCCCAGGACCTCACCGATTTCCTTGAGGTTCAGCTCTTCGTCGTAGTACAGCGCCAACACCAGTCGCTCGCGCTCCGGCAAATTGGCAATCGCATCCGCCAACGCGGCCTGGAAGCGTTCGTCCTCCAGGTCCCGTGACGGCTCGAGATGAGCACTGGCGCCATCCTCGTGCAGCCCTTCATGTTCGCCGTCCTGCAACAGGTCGTCGAAACTGAACAGCCGGCTGCCCAGGGTGTCGTTCAAAATCCCGTAATAATCGTCGAGACTCAATTGAAGTTCGGCCGCAACCTCGTGATCTTTAGCGTCACGACCGGTTTTCGCTTCAATTGCGCGAATGGCATCACTGACCATGCGTGTATTACGGTGCACCGACCGCGGCGCCCAGTCGCCCTTACGAACCTCGTCGAGCATCGCCCCACGGATACGGATACCCGCGTAGGTCTCGAAACTCGCGCCCTTGCTCGCGTCGTACTTGGTCGACACCTCGAGCAAACCGATCATCCCGGCCTGGATCAGGTCCTCCACCTGGACACTGGCCGGCAACCGCGCCAGCAGGTGATAGGCGATACGCTTGACCAGGGGCGCATAGCGCTCGATCAGTTCGTATTGGCTGTCACGCGCCGACTTCTTGTAGAGGTTGTAGCCACTGGCAGTCATAGCACCGGTCCCGCTGTTTGATGCACTAGCCGCTCGACAAAGAATTCCAGGTGCCCGCGTGGGTTCGCCGGCAACGGCCAGGTATCGACTTTCTGTGCGATGGCCTTGAACGCCAATGCACACTTCGAACGAGGAAAGGCTTCATAGACCGCACGCTGCTTTTGCACGGCCTTGCGCACGCTTTCGTCGTAGGGAACTGCGCCGACATATTGTAAGGCCACGTCCAGGAAGCGATCCGTGACCTTGGTCAACTTTGCAAACAGGTTGCGCCCTTCCTGGGGGCTCTGGGCCATGTTGGCCAGGACCCGGAAGCGGTTCATGCCGTAGTCACGGTTGAGCAGCTTGATCAGGGCGTAGGCGTCGGTGATCGAAGTGGGTTCGTCGCAGACCACCAGCAGCACTTCCTGGGCCGCGCGAACGAAACTGACGACCGAGTCACCAATACCCGCGGCAGTGTCGATCACCAGGACATCGAGGTTGTCGCCGATGTCGCTGAAGGCCTGGATCAGGCCGGCATGCTGGGCGGGGCTCAGGTGCACCATGCTCTGGGTGCCCGAGGCGGCCGGAACGATGCGGATGCCGCCAGGCCCCTGGAGCAGCACATCGCGCAGTTCGCAACGCCCCTCGATGACATCGGCCAGGGTGCGCTTGGGAGTCAGGCCCAACAAGACATCGACGTTGGCCAATCCCAAGTCGGCATCCAGCAGCAAGACCCGTCGACCGAGCTCAGCCAGAGCCAGGGACAAGTTCACTGACACATTAGTCTTGCCGACGCCACCTTTGCCGCCGGTCACCGCAATCACCTGTACGGGATGCATGCTGCCCATGTTCTTTCTTTACCTTGTCTTACTTAGACGGGGCCACATAACTGGCTGCGTGTTCACCGTGAGAACAATGCCTGGCAGACCATCGATGTAGATACACTGCAATCTATTCATGAGTACCTCAGCCGACCCGCTTGGCCGGGTTGTGGTACAGGTCAGCGAACATATCGGCCATGGCTTCTTCGCTGGGTTCTTCCTGCATCTGCACGCTCACGGCGCGACTCACCAGTTGATGCCGGCGAGGCAGGTGCAGGTCATCAGGAATCCGCGGGCCATCGGTCAGATAGGCAACCGGCAATTCGTGACTGATGGCCAGGCTCAACACCTCGCCAAGACTGGCCGTTTCATCCAGTTTAGTCAGGATGCACCCAGCCAGGCCACAGCGCTTGTAGCTGTGGTAGGCAGCGGTCAGCACCTGTTTCTGGCTGGTGGTGGCCAGCACCAGGTAATTCTTCGCCCGGATCCCGCGACCGGCCAGGCTTTCCAGTTGCATGCGCAGCGCCGGGTCGCTGGCCTGCAGGCCGGCGGTATCGATCAACACCACGCGCTTGCGCAACAGTGGGTCCAGGGCCTGCGCCAGGGACTGGCCAGGATCGACATGGGTCACCGAGACATTGAGGATGCGCCCCAATGTCTTGAGCTGCTCCTGGGCACCGATACGGTAGCTGTCCATGCTCACCAGCGCGATGTTCTGCGCGCCGTACTTGAGCACGTAGCGGGCCGCCAGCTTGGCCAGGGTGGTGGTCTTGCCCATGCCGGCAGGACCGACCATGGCAATCACCCCGCCCTCTTCCAGGGGCTCGATTTCAGGCGTCAGGATCATTCGTGCCAGGTGCGCCAGGAGCATGCGCCAGGCCTGGCGCGGCTCGTCGATATCGGTGATCAGCGCGAGCAGGTCGCGAGCCAGCGGACCGGACAGGCCGATGCGCTGCAGGCGGCGCCAGAGGTTGGCTTGTTCGGGACGACTGCCCTGCAACTGGCTCCAAGCCAGGGAGCCGAGCTGCACCTCCAGCAACTCGCGCAAGCCGTTGAGCTCGGAGCGCATGGAGTCCAGGGCCCGGTTGTCCACCGCCGGCGCGACCGGGGCCGGAGCCGGGCGCGGGCGCTCGGCCAGGGTGGGCTCGATCAAGGGCTCGGCCGCCGTGAGCGGCAGGCCGGCGAACAACTGGCGATTGCTGATCGAGGCCGTGTCGCCTTCGCCTCGCAGGCTCAGCTCGGCCTGGGCGGTGACGATCCGCGACTGGGTCTTGCGTAGCTCGTCTTCGAGCTCCATGTTCGGAATCCGTGGCGACAAGGCCGACAACTTGTAATCCAGGGCCGCCGTCAGCTCGACGCCACCGGCGATCCGGCGGTTACCGATGATGGCAGCCTCGGCCCCCAACTCATCACGAACCAGTTTCATGGCCTGGCGCATATCGGCGGCGAAAAAACGCTTAACTTGCATAACCCACTACCTCAGCCGTTGGGCCCTACTGTCGCGACGATGGTCACTTGCTTGTTGTCGGGAATTTCCTGGTACGCCAGCACATGCAAACCCGGGACGGCCAGGCGACCGAACCGCGAGAGCATGGCGCGGACCGGACCCGCAACCAACAGAATCACCGGTTGACCTTGCATCTCTTGACGCTGCGCCGCTTCGATCAGCGAACGCTGCAGCTTCTCTGCCATGCTTGGCTCGAGCAGAACGCCTTCTTCCTGGCCTTGTCCTGCCTTCTGCAGACTGCTGAGCAAAATCTGTTCCAACCTTGGCTCCAGAGTGATCACAGGCAGCTCGGACTCAGTACCTACAATGCTTTGGACGATAGCGCGAGACAATCCGACGCGCACCGCGGCCACCAAAGCGGCAGTATCTTGACTCTTAGCGGCATTGTTGGCGATAGCTTCGGCAATGCTGCGGATATCACGCACCGGCACCTGTTCGGCCAACA
Organism: Pseudomonas sp. MSSRFD41; assembly: GCF_014230245.1. NCBI lineage: Bacteria > Pseudomonadati > Pseudomonadota > Gammaproteobacteria > Pseudomonadales > Pseudomonadaceae > Pseudomonas > Pseudomonas sp. MSSRFD41. The sequence continues at coordinate 75,733 of NZ_JACKZK010000018.1, forward strand.
AGGCTTGCAGCACCTTGAGCAGTTGCGAGAGCGAAAGCACGCCCGGCACCAACTCTTCAGCCAGCTTCGGCGAACTCTTGGCCAGCACCTGCATCAGTTGCTGGACCTCCTCGTGGCCGATCAGCTCGCTGGAGTGCTTGTACAGAATCTGGTTCAGGTGCGTGGCGACCACGGTACTGGCGTCCACCACGGTATAGCCCAGGGACTGGGCCTGGGGTCGCTGGCTGATCTCGATCCACACCGCTTCCAGGCCGAAGGCCGGATCCCGGGCGGCGATACCGTTGAGCGTGCCGTAGACCTGCCCCGGGTTGATCGCCAATTCGCGATCCGGATAGATCTCGGCCTCGGCCAGGATCACCCCCATCAGCGTCAGGCGGTAAGCGCTGGGGGCCAGGTCGAGGTTGTCACGGATATGCACGGTGGGCATGAGGAAACCCAGGTCCTGGGACAGCTTCTTGCGCACGCCCTTGATCCGCGCGAGCAACTGCCCGCCCTGGTTGCGATCCACCAGGGGAATCAAGCGATAACCCACTTCCAGGCCAATCATGTCGATCGGAGTCACGTCGTCCCAGCCCAGCTCCTTGGTTTCCAGGGCCCGTGCCGGCGAAGGCAGCAGGTCTTGCTGGCGCTGGAGCTCTTCCTGGGCGCGGACCTTGGCCTGGTTCTGCTGGCGCCAGAGCAGGTACGCCGCACCGCCGGCCACCAGGGCCAGGCTGAGGAAGGACACATGGGGCATGCCCGGCACCACGCCCATGACCGCCATCAGCCCGGCGGCCACCGCCAGGGCCTTGGGCGAAGCGAACATCTGCCGGTTGATCTGCTTGCCCATGTCCTCGGAACCCGAGGCACGGGTGACCATGATCGCCGCCGCGGTGGACAGCAACAGCGAAGGCAGCTGCGCCACCAAACCGTCACCGATGGTCAACAAGGCATAGACCCGGCCAGCGTCGGCAAAGGTCATGTCGTGCTGGAAGATACCGACCGCCATACCGCCGATCAGGTTGATGAACAGGATCAGCAAGCCGGCGATGGCATCACCGCGGACGAACTTGCTGGCACCGTCCATTGAACCGTAGAACTCGGCCTCCTGGGCCACCTCGGCCCGGCGCGCCTTGGCCTGGTTCTGGTCGATCAGGCCAGCGTTGAGGTCGGCGTCGATGGCCATCTGCTTGCCGGGCATGGCATCCAGGGTGAAGCGTGCGCTCACCTCGGAGATCCGCCCGGCCCCCTTGGTCACTACCACGAAGTTGATGATCATGAGGATCGCGAAGACCACGATACCCACGACGTAGTTGCCGCCGATCACCACCTCGCCGAAGGCCTGGATCACCTTGCCCGCGGCGGCATGCCCTTCCTGGCCATGGAGCATCACCACCCGCGTCGAGGCCACGTTGAGCGCCAGGCGCAGCAAGGTGGCCACCAGCAGGATGGTGGGGAATACCGCGAAATCCAGCGGTCGCAGGGCGTAGACGCAGACCAGCAGGACCACGATCGACAAGGCGATGTTGAACGTGAAGAACACATCCAGCAGGAACGCCGGTACCGGCAGCATCATCATGGCCAGCATGACCAACAACAGCACCGGCACACCCAGGTTGCCCCGACCAAGGTCGGCCAGGTTACTGCGAGCCGTGTTGATTAACTGAGTGCGATCCACCGATTTACCCCGTTCCGTAAAGCAAACTTTTGACGCCTGAAGCGATACAGGACGGCTACTGCAAGAAGCCTTCCAACTTTCACCCGGGCAGCTCAATCAAGCATTTACGCGCATTTCATCACGGAGGGAGAAGCGCCCCACAGGCCACGGAGAGGGATTGTGGCAATAGCCATTTTTCCGGCGAGCCCGTCCGACTTGGACAAGCCCTGCATTAGGCAGGGCTGGCCGGACCCGAGGCCGGTCGATTGCCGGCGCTATCACGCTGCAAGTCGCCGGGAATCTGCGGCTCCTTGAGCGGCTCCGGACGCTTGCCCTTGCCCGCGCGGTATTGGCGGATCTGGTAGACGTAGGCCAGCACCTGGGCTACCGCCAGGTACAAGCCGGCCGGAATCTCCTCCTCAAGCTCGGTGGAGTAGTAGATCGAACGCGCCAGGGCCGGCGACTGCAGCAGCATGATCTCGTGGGCAGTGGCGATCTCGCGGATCTGCTGCGCCAGGAAGTCCGTACCCTTGGCCAGCAGCACCGGCGCCCCACCCTTGTCGGCGTCGTACTTGAGCGCCACGGCGTAGTGGGTCGGGTTGGTGATGACCACGTCGGCCTCCGGGATCGCCGCCATCATCCGCCGCTGGGACATCTCGCGCTGCACTTGGCGAATCCGTTGCTTGACCTCCGGGCGCCCTTCCTGGTCCTTGTGCTCGTCGCGCACTTCCTGCTTGGTCATCAGCAGCTTCTTGTGGGCCTGGTACAGCTGCACCGGCACGTCCACCGCGGCGATCAGGATCAGCCCGCAAGCCATCCACAAGGTGCTCCAGCCCACCACCTGGACGCTGTGGATGATCGCCAGCTCCATGGGCTCATGGGCGATGCGCAGCAGATCGTCGATATCCGCCGAGAGCACCGACAGCGCCACGAACAGCACCAGGCTGAACTTGGCCAGGGCCTTGAGCAATTCGATCACGGCCGTCGAGGAAAACATCCGCTTCAGGCCATTGGCCGGGTTCATGCGACTGAACTTCGGCGCCAGGCTCTTGCCGGCGAACAGCCAGCCCCCAAGGGAGATCGGCCCGACGATGGCCGCCAGCAACAGGGTCAGCAGCACCGGCTGCACCGCCAGAATGGCGATCTTGCCCGAATGCAACAGATACAGGCCCATGGCTCCCGGGCTGAGCAGTACTTCGCGCGGCAGGGAGAAGTTCAGGCGCATGATTTCCAGGAGGGTCTGCGCCAGGCTCGCGCCGAACACCAGCAGCCCGCCGGCCCCGGCCAGCATGATGGCCAGGGTGTTGAGCTCCTTGGAGCGAGCGATCTCGCCCTTTTCCCGGGAGTCCTTCTTGCGTTTCTCCGTGGGGTCTTCCGTCTTGTCCTGACCGCTCTCGCTCTCAGCCATGGCTCAACGGGCCCTCGCCAATTCGCGCAAGAACTGCAGGGCCTCGGAGGCCAGCGGTTGATACTGGTTGAGGATGTCGGCCAGGCTGATCCAGACGATGCCCATGCCCAGCACCAGGGTCAGCGGGAAGCCGATGGAGAAGATATTCAGTTGCGGCGCCGCCCGGGTCATGACGCCGAAGGCGATGTTGACCACCAGCAGCGCGGTGATCGCCGGCAGCACCAGCAAGAGCGCCGCCCCCAGGACCCAGCCCAGCTTGCCCGCCAGGTCCCAGTAGTGATTGACCATCAGGCCGCCACCGACCGGCAAGGTGGTGAAGCTCTCGGTCAGCACCTCGAACACCACCAGGTGGCCGTTCATGGCCAGGAACAACAGGGTGACCAGCAGGGTGAAGAACTGCCCGATCACCGCCACCGAGACCCCGTTGGTGGGGTCGACCATGGAAGCGAAGCCCATGCCCATCTGGATCGCCACGATCTGCCCGGCGACCACGAAGGCCTGGAAAAACAACTGCAAAGAGAACCCCAGCACCGCGCCGACCAGGATCTGTTCGGCCACCAGCAGCAAGGCGCTGAGGTCCAGGGCGTGCACTTCGGGCATGGGTGGCAGTGCCGGGGCGATCACCACGGTGATCGCCAGGGCGAAATACAGGCGCACCCGCCGCGGCACCAGGGTGGTACCGAAGATCGGCATCACCATCAGCAGCGAGGTGACGCGAAACAACGGCAGCATGAAACTCGCCACCCAACTGCCGATCTGGGTATCGGTCAGCGCCAGCAATGACACGGGGTCAGCCAATCAACTGCGGAATACTGCCGTACAACTGACGGATGTATTCCATGAAGGTTTGCACCAGCCAGGGGCCAGCGACGATCAGCGTCACCAGCATCACCAGCAAGCGCGGCAGGAAGCTCAGGGTCTGCTCGTTGATCTGCGTGGCCGCCTGGAACATGGCCACGATCAAGCCCACCAGCAGGCTGGGCACCACCAGTACGGCAACCATCATGGTGGTCAACCACAGGGCTTCGCGAAACAGGTCTACCGCGACTTCAGGAGTCATGATCGATCACCCGCAAACAAGGTTCTAGACACCGCCGAAACTGCCGGCCAGGGTACCGATGATCAAGGCCCAGCCATCCACCAGGACGAACAGCATGATCTTGAACGGCAGGGAAATGATCAGCGGCGACAGCATCATCATGCCCATGGCCATCAGCACGCTGGCCACTACCAGGTCGATGATCAGGAACGGGATGAAGATCATGAAGCCGATCTGGAACGCCGTCTTGAGCTCCGAGGTGACGAAGGCCGGGACCAGGATAGTCAGCGGCGCCTGGTCGGGACTGGCGATGTCGGTCCGCTTGGACAGGCGCACGAACAACTCCAGGTCGCTGCTGCGCGTCTGCGCCAGCATGAAGTCCTTGATCGGCACCTCGGCCTTGGCCACCGCATCCTGGGCGGTGATCTTCTCCGCGAGGTAAGGCTGCAGTGCGTCCTGGTTCACCCGGTCGAACACCGGGGCCATGATGAACAGGGTGAGGAACAGCGCCATGCCGGTGAGGATCTGGTTCGACGGCGTCTGCTGCAGGCCCAGGGCCTGGCGCAGGATCGAGAAGACGATGATGATCCGGGTGAAGCTGGTCATCAGCATGACGAACGCCGGGATGAAGCTCAGCGCGGTCATGATCAGCAGGATCTGCAGGCTGACCGAGTATTCCTGCTGGCCATCGGCATTGGTGCCGAGGGTGATCGCCGGGATCGACAACGGATCGGCCGCCAGCGCCAGCGGCGCAGCCAGCATCAGGGCCAACATCAAGATGATGCGCAACGGCATTACTTCCTATCCTTCTGGTCCTTGCCCAACAGCTCCATCAGGCGCTGGGCGAACTCGGGCGTCGCCTGCTCGGCAGCGGGCACCTGCACCGGCTCCTTGAGCACATGCAACGGGGTGATGGTGCCCGGGGTCAGGCCCAGGAGGATCTGCTCCTTGCCCACCTGCACCAGCACCAGGCGATCGCGCGGCCCGAGGACCCGGGAACCGATCAGCTCGATCACCTGGCCCTTGCCGGCAGGACCGGCCTGCTGCACACGGCGCAACAACCAGGCGAGGAAAAAGATCAGCCCGATCACCAGCAGCAGGCCCAGCAACAGCTGGACCAACTGCCCGCCAAGGCTACCCACCGCCGGGGCCGTGGCCGTCGCGGCGGCCCCGGCGCTGGCCACCGGCTCCGCGGCCAGAGCGCTCAGCGGCAAGCCAAGCAGTACGCCAAGCAGCTTGTTCACTTAGCGCAGCTTCTTGATGCGTTCGCTGGGGCTGATCACGTCAGTCAGGCGAATGCCGAACTTCTCGTTGACCACCACCACCTCGCCGTGGGCGATCAGGGTGCCGTTGACCAGCACGTCCAGCGGCTCGCCGGCCAGGCGATCAAGCTCGATCACCGAACCCTGGTTGAGCTGCAGCAGGTTGCGGATGTTGATATCGGTACTGCCCACTTCCATGGAGATCGACACCGGGATGTCGAGGATCACGTCCAGGTTCGGCCCATCGAGGCTCACCGGCTCATGACTCTTGGGCATGCTGCCGAACTCTTCCATCGGCAAGCGGCCATGGGTGGGCGCGGTAGCGGCATCGGCAGCCAGCAAGGCGTCGATATCGGCCTGGCCGGCATCACCGGTCTCTTCCAGGGCAGCAGCCCATTCGTCGGCCAGCGCCTGGTCGTCCTGTGGGTTAATTTCGTCAGCCATCTTGGGTCCTCGACGGGCAAAAATTCATTGAACAGCAAACAGGTTGGAGCGCCCTCAGCGGCGCTCGATCGCTTCGATCACTTGCAGCGCCAGGTTGCCCTTGTGGGAGCCCAGCTTGACCTTGAACGAGGGTACGCCGTTGGCGCGCATGATCATGTCTTCCGGCAGTTCCACGGGAATCACATCGCCGGGCTGCATGTGCAGGATGTCCCGCAGGCGCAACTGGCGACGGGCGACCGTGGCACTGAGCGGCACCGCCACATCCAGTACGTCCTCGCGCAACGCCTTGCTCCAGCGCTCGTCCTGGTCGTCCAGGTCGGATTGGAAACCGGCATCGAGCATTTCCCGGATCGGCTCGATCATCGAGTACGGCATGGTCACGTGCAGATCGCCGCCACCGCCATCGAGTTCGATATGGAAGGTCGAGACCACCACCGCCTCGCTGGGGCCGACGATGTTGGCCATGGCCGGGTTCACTTCGGAGTTTATGTACTCGAAGTTGACCGGCATGATCGCCTGCCAGGCTTCCTTGAGGTCGATGAAGGCCTGCTCCAGCACCATGCGCACCACTCGCAGCTCGGTAGGGGTGAACTCACGCCCTTCGATCTTCGCGTGGCGACCATCGCCGCCGAAGAAGTTGTCCACCAGCTTGAACACCAGCTTGGCATCGAGGATGAACAGCGCCGTGCCGCGCAGAGGCTTGATCTTCACCAGGTTCAAGCTGGTGGGGACGTACAGCGAGTGCACGTACTCGCCGAACTTCATGACCTGCACCCCACCCACCGCCACGTCGGCGGAACGGCGCAGCATGTTGAACATGCTGATCCGGGTGTAGCGGGCGAAACGCTCGTTGATCATCTCCAGGGTCGGCATGCGTCCACGGACGATGCGATCCTGGCTGGTCAGGTCGTAGCTTTTGACACTGCCGGGTTCGGCAGCGTGTTCGGTCTGTACCAGACCGTCGTCGACGCCATGCAACAGCGCGTCGATCTCATCCTGGGACAGCAGGTCCTGCACGGCCATGTCGTGTTCCTACTGCAATACGAAGTTAGTAAAGAGCAACTGCTCGACCACTACCTTGCCCACTTCTTTCTGGGCCACCTCCTGGACGCTGGCGGTGGCTTTCTGACGGAGCATTTCCTGGCCGACCGGGGTCGCCAGGGTGTCGAAATTCTGCGCGGAGAACAGCATCACCAGGTTGTTGCGGATCACTGGCATATGCACTTTCAGTGCGTCCAGGTCCGCCTGGTTGCGCGCCAGCAGGGTGATGCTCACCTGCATGTAGCGCTGCCGGCCATTCTGTGTGTAGTTGGCGACGAAGGCCGGCGCCATGGGCTCGTAGATCGCCGCGGGCTTGACGTTGGTAGCGGTTTGCGCAGCCGGGTCGGGCTTGCTCTGGGCACTGTGCATGAAATACCAGGTCGCACCGACCGAAAGGCCGATGGCCAGCAACAACGCCAAGACAATCAACAGGATAAGCTTGAGTTTGCTTTTCCCTGCGGTGGGTTTTTCTGCTGCTTCGCTCTTCGCCATGCCAATAATCCGTCACTATTCGGGGGTTCACAGTCGCACGGCAAGGCAAGAGCAAGTGTTATGCCAGATTTGTCAGGAATGACAGGAGAAAGCAGGCACGGGAGCGTCCTGCGAAGTTGACCAGCCGGGCAGCCGGCTCGCGGTCATGAGGATCGAAGCGGGGGCCAGCTTACCTGGCCGCCCGCTCAGCAGGTCAGGCGTAGTAGTCCACGACGCTGCTGCCGATCACGGTCTGTACCGGCGCCGCGACTTCGGCCACGGCATGGGGCTGCCCGTCATCGCCGATCTCGCCATCCAGGCGCGCGCCGTTGCCCGAGGAACCATTGGCACGGTTCTGGCCCTGCTGCGCCTGCTCCTGGCCCTGCCAGCCACGGGACTGGTCGGAGACGTTGACGTCCACCTGGCCCAACCCCTGTTGCTGGAACATTTCCCGCATGCGGTGCACCTGCCCTTCCAGGGCTTCGCGAACACCGGCGTGAGCACTCATGAAGCTGACCTGGGTCTGCTGGTCGGGAATCATGTGCACGCGGATATCCAGGCGCCCGAGCTCGGCCGGCTGGAGCTGGATATCCGCCGACTTGAGATTGACACTGGACAGGTACATCACCCGATTGACCACCTCATCGGTCCAGCCACCCTGATTCATGGCCAGTGGCTGGTTGACCGGGACCGCGTTGGCGGTCTTGGGCGTTGCCGCCTGCGTGAGGGCTGCCAGGCGGTTGGCGAAGTCGTCCACCCGGGTATCGCTGGACGCGCCCTTGAGGTCTTTCAGGCCTTCGGCGATCAAGCCACTGAAGGCCTTCTCGCCACCCTGCTCGGCGCTGCCCTTGCCAACCTGCTCGAGCATGCCAGCCATGCCGCTGGCGATGTTCTGCGTCGAGGCCAACCGGGTATCAGGGTTGTCACTGGCCGGGGCTGCCTTGGGTTGCGAACGGCTGGATTCGGACACATGGCCACTCTGCTCCATGGCCAGGCGCACCGCCGGCAGCGCATCCAGGGGATCGGCCTCTGGATCGAATGCCTCCTTGGACGGTTCCGCCGCCGGTGTCGGCGGCGGGATCGGCATCACTGCCGCCGCCACTTGGGCTGGCACCGCCACCGCGGCGGCCTCGACCTGGGGCTGGGCTGGCGGCACGACAGGAGCCGGCTCGACCGCGACCACAGGCGGGCCCTGCACCGGGCTCGGGTCCAACGGCGGTTGTGCGCTGGGCGGCGTTTCAGCCTGGGCGGTCTGGGCCGGCTTGGCATCATCGCTGGCCGCGGGCTTGTCGTCGCCAGCCGGTTTGTCGGCAGGCAAGGATTTGCCGCTATCGGCAACCGCTGGTTGCGGCGCGGCAGATTGATCGCTACCGACCTCCTGCTTCTGCGCGACGCCGGCGCCCTGGTCGCGCACCGGCTGCGAAGCGTTATCGGCGACGGCCTGGAACTTGCCCTGGGGCTTGCCTTGGGATTCCTTGGCATAGAGCTGGGCGAAGCTGGGCGCCTTGTCCCCAGGCTGGGCGACGTTTGCCAAAGGGCTGACAGGGACCGCTGGCGTCTTGGCCTGAGGGCTGGCCTGGGCGGTGGCCTGAAGAAGCGAATTGGGGGTAACAGCCATGGAACAGCCTCCGCTGCACTGAAATCATAGGTACAGTACGAGACTTCAATGCAAGGGCTGGGCCAGTTTCACCAGGCCACCAGTAAAAACACCGGCATCAGCAATGAAAGCGCTGCAACTCCTGCTCACACAGCTGCCGGACAATGGCGAACTCGCCGTCGATGGCGCCCACCAGCTCGCGCACGTCATCATCGCCCGAACGGGCGGCACGCAACTCCAGTTGATGGCACAGTTCGGCCAGGCGAATGGCGCCCATGTTGCTGCTGCTGCCCTTGAGGCTATGGGCGGTGGCCACCAGTTGGATGCTGTCCGCGGATTTGTGCAGCAAGCGCACTCGCTCCTCGGAATCGCAGACGAAGGTATCCAGCAGGACGGGATACTCGTCCTCCATGACTTCCTGCAATGCGTTGAGCACAGTGTGGTCCAGATGGATCTCAGCCACTTGTTCACTCCTTGATCAAGAACCGGGAAATTATGCCAGAGCCTCCCAGGAAAACTCCACGCAGACGCTACGTCCGTCGTCCGCCCACTGTGCCTGGCGGCTCATCTGCCGAATGAGGCTGACCCCGCGTCCGGACAGGCGCCCGATATCGCTGGGCCGGGCCATCACCGCCGCCACGTCGAAACCTTCGCCGCTGTCCTCGACCCGCACGGTCAGGCGCCCTCCGGTCTCCAGCGGCTCGACCCGCAGGTGGACGCGGACGAAGCCGTCGCGCAGCTCGTCCAGGCGGCAAGTGCGCTCCCGATAGTAGCGGGTGAAACCCTCGGCATCGCGCTTGAGCCGTGAGTCGAGCTTGAGTACGCCATGCTCCAGGGCGTTGGAGTAAAGCTCGGCGAGCACACTGTACAAGGCTCCGCTCTGGGAGCGCAGGCCGTGCACCTCCAGCAATAGCTGCAACAGGTAAGGCAAGGGATTGAAGCGCTTGAGAGTCTGGGCCCGGAACTCGAAACTCACCGACCAGTCCAGCGGGCACGACTGGCCGCTGTCGGAATACACCAGGGCTGGCGGCGCCAGTTCGGCCAGCTCCGGCAGGCTGACCTCGACCATGCTCAGGTCATCCCGGGCCTGACCGCCGAAATCCTCCAGGGCCTGGCGGACCTCGTCGAGCAAATGCTGCGGGTGCCGGTTGGCGCCAAAGACCTGCTGCAAGCGCTGCACACCGAACAGCTCCTCGGCGGCATTGCAGGTATCGATCACCCCGTCGGAGAGCAAGAACACCCGATCGCCCGGCGCCATGGCAAACACCTCGGTACGATCCTCGAAGACCTCGGCGCTCAGCACCCCCAGCGGCAGGTGGCGGGACACCAGGGGCGTACGCCCGCCACTGGCGCATGCATAGAGATAACCCTCGGGCATGCCGCCGTTCCAGACCTCCAGGGAGCGCCGCTGGACACTCAGGCAGACCATGGTGGCGCAGCAGAACATGTCAACCGGCAGGATGCGCTTGAGCTTGGCGTTCATCTCCCGCAGGGTTTCCGGCAGGCCATAACCCTTGGCGGTCATGCCATAGAACACCTCGGCCAGGGGCATGGCGCCCACCGCCGCCGGCAGGCCGTGACCGGTGAAATCGCCGAGCAGCACATGCATGTCCCCGGCGGGGGTATAGGCGGCCAGCAGCAGGTCACCATTGAACAGGGCATAGGGCGATTGCAGGTAGCGGATGTTCGGTGCATCCAGGCAACCGGAATGGGCGACCTTGTCGAACACCGCCTTGGCCACTCGCTGCTCGTTGAGCAGGTAGTCATGGTGACGGGTGATCTGGTCGCGCTGGCGCAGCACCGTGTCCTGCAAGCGCCGCAGGCGGTCCATGGCGTTGATCTTGGCGGCCAGGATCACCGGGTTGTAGGGTTTCGCCAGAAAATCGTCACCCCCGGCCTCCAGGCAACGAGCCAGCGCCTCCCCTTCGCTCAGGGACGTCAGGAAGATGATCGGCACCAGGGCCTCTCCAGCCAGGTCGCGAATCCGCCGAGCGGCCTCGAACCCGTCCATCACCGGCATCATCGCGTCCATCAGCACGATCTGCGGACGCTCGCGCTGGAACAGTTCCAGCGCCTCGACCCCATTGCTCGCCGCCAGCACCTGATGCCCCTGGCGCCGGACGATACTGGACAACAGCAGGCGATCGGCCGCGCCATCTTCGGCGATCAGCACGCACAAGGACTCGGTCATCGACCGCATACCGCTCAACTGATATCGAACAGCTTGTCGAAATTGGAGATGGCGAGGATCTTGCGCACGTCCGAATTGCTGTTGATCACCCGGACATCGGCATTGTCGCCACCGGCGTGGTCCCGCAGCAGCAACAGCATGCCCAGGGCCGAACTATCGAGATAGGTGGCTTCCTTGAGATCCACCACGATGGACTCCGGCGTCTTGTTGAGCCGTTCGTAGGATTCACGAAACTCCTGGTGCCGCCCGAAATCGAAACGACCCTTGATGGAAATCGTGAGCTTCTGCCCGTCCGGGGATATTTCTGTAACGACCGACATGAGACTGCTTCCTTGTCATTGACGACGTCTAGAAGGTGTAGCACCCACTAAGCGGTCGAACAACCTGCCGGGAAAAAATCCGTCGTATCAGTAGGGGGATTGCCGGGGCAAGCGCTGGGACAGCTCGTCCAGCAACTTCTGCTCGCGCTTGTCTTCCAGGGCCCGGGCCTCGTCGAGGTAGCGCTGCACCAGTTTGCGCAGGCCTTCGACGCGGGCATAGGCCTGTTGCCAGGTCTCGCGGGCGCGGTCGAGATTGTTCTGGTGCCAGGCCAGGCTCTGGCGCTGCTGGCTCACGGCAGTGTCCAGCTGGCTGAGGAAAAACTGATAGTTCAGCAGCCAATGGCCGGAAACCCCACGCTTGCCGCGTTCGACCCATTGCTCCTGGTAGTCGTTACGAAAACGCTCCAGGTCGCCCAGCTTGCTCTCCGCGACCCGCACTTGGCCGTTAAAGTATTCCAGGCGCTGGGCGGCGGTGCGCTCGGCGCTTTCCGCCATGTCCACCACTGGCGCCAGGCGCGCCGCGCGGCTATCGGCCATGATCGATTACCCGCCCGCGATCTGGGAGAACAGCATCTCCAGATGGGTCTGGCTATGGCCCAGGCTGACGTTGTCGTTCAGTCCCTGGCGCAGGTAGGTCACCATCGCCGGATGCAGGGAAATCGCGGTATCGGTATCGCGGTCGCCACCGGCGACGTAGGCCCCGACGCTGATCAGGTCGCGCGCCTGCTGGTAACGCGACCACAGTTGCTTGAAGTACTGGGCCCGTCCCATGTTTTCAGGGCTGATCACCGCCGGCATGACCCGGCTGATGGAAGCCTCGATATCGATCGCCGGGTAATGCCCCTCCTCGGCCAGACGCCGGGACAGCACGATATGCCCGTCGAGCACGCCTCGCGCCGAGTCGGCGATCGGGTCCTGCTGGTCGTCGCCTTCGGACAGCACGGTATAGAACGCGGTGATCGAGCCCCCACCGGCCTCGGCATTGCCCGCGCGCTCCACCAGCTTGGGCAGCTTGGCGAACACCGACGGCGGATAACCCTTGGTCGCCGGTGGCTCGCCGATCGCCAGGGCGATTTCCCGCTGGGCCTGGGCGAAACGGGTCAAGGAATCCATCAGCAACAGGACATTCTTGCCCTTGTCGCGAAAGTATTCGGCGATCCGCGTGCAGTACATCGCGGCCCGCAGGCGCATCAGCGGCGCGTCGTCGGCTGGCGAAGCCACCACCACCGAGCGCTTGAGCCCTTCCTCGCCGAGGATATGCTCGATGAACTCCTTGACCTCGCGGCCCCGCTCGCCGATCAGCCCGACCACGATGATGTCGGCCTCGGTGAAGCGGGTCATCATCCCCAGCAGCACACTCTTGCCCACGCCGGTACCGGCGAAGAGGCCCAGGCGCTGGCCGCGACCCACCGTCAATAAACCGTTGATGCTGCGAATGCCCACATCCAGTGGCTGGCTGATGGGATCGCGGTTGAGTGGGTTGATGGTGGGACCATCCATGGGCACCCAGTCTTCGGCGCGCATGCCGCCCTTGCCATCCAGCGCCCGGCCAGCCCCGTCCAGTACCCGGCCAAGCATGCTCATGCCCATGGGCAGGCGCCCGGTATCGGCCAAAGGCACCACGCGGGCGCCCGGGGCGATCCCGGCGACGCTGCCCACCGGCATCAGGAAGACCTTGCTCCCGGAGAAGCCCATGACCTCGGCTTCGACCTGGACCGGATGGTAGCTGTCATCGTTGATCACCAGGCAGCGGGTGCCCATGGCGGCCCGCAGGCCTTCGGCCTCCAGGGTCAGGCCGACCATGCGCAGCAGGCGCCCTTCGAGGATCGGCTGGGCCGGCAGTGCGATCGCCTCGGCGTAGCCACCCAGGCGCTTGCCGAAGCTGGTGCGCTCAAGACGCATGGTCGGGGCCTGCGGGCTCGGGTTGCCCGGCATCCGGGGCGACGTCAGGATCGACTTCCGCAGCCTGCGGCAGGTCCGGAGTGCGCGGACCGAGCTCCAGGCTCAGGTCCGCCGATGCCGGATGCAGCGATTGTTCGTGCAATTGATCGAAGAGCTGGCCCATGGCCTGAGTGATCCGGGTCTCGACGCTGGCGTCGATGCGACTGTGCTCAGTCTCGACCCGGCAACCGCCCGGCAACAGGGACTCGTCCTCGACGATGCGCCAGCTTTCTTCATGCCGGTCGCGCAGGCTCTTGACCTGCTCGAAATCCTGCGGGTTGATGTAGAGCCGCACGTTGCCAACACCCAGGGGCAGCAACTTCAGGGCCTCGCGCATCACGTGCTCGATCTGGCTGGAGTCCATCGCCAGTTCGCGCTGGATCACCTGGTGGGCGATATGCCTGACCAGGTCCACCAGGGTTTTCTCGATCTGGGTGTCTTGCTCGGCGATCGGTTCGAACAGGTTGCCCATCAACCGCTCGAGCGCCTGCAATTTGGCGTTCAGCGCGACTTCGGCTTCCTGGCGGACCTTGAGCGTGGTGCTGTGGAAGCCCTCCCGCTCACCGGTGGCGAAACCTTCGTTATAGGCTTCCTGGCGAATGCTTTCGAGTTCCTCGAGGGTCAGTGGCTGGACTTCCTCCAGCGGCACTTCCTCGATTTCTTCCTCGACCTCCTCTGGCTCCGGTTCCGGCTCGGGCTCGGGTTCCGGATCGAAGCTGGGCAACGCCCAGACGTCGAAACCCTCGACGTCCCGAGCACGGATCAGGCCGCTCTGGGTTTCATCACTGCTGGACGACATAAAGCGACCTTAGATCATTTCTTCGCCGCCCTTCCCACCGAGAACGATCTCTCCGGCTTCGGCCATACGGCGGGCAATGGTGAGGATTTCCTTCTGCGCGGTCTCCACGTCGCTGACGCGTACCGGGCCCTTGGCTTCCAGGTCGTCGCGCAGCAGCTCGGCGGCACGCTTGGACATGTTCTTGAAGATCTTTTCCTTGACCCCTTCGTCCGACCCCTTGAGGGCCAGCACCAGTACGTCGGAAGACACCTCGCGCAACAGCGCCTGGATACCGCGGTCGTCGACGTCGGCCAGGTTGTTGAAGACGAACATCAGGTCCTCGATCTGGCCGGACAGGTCCTCGTCCACTTCGCGGATCGAATCCATCAGCTGGCCTTCGATCGAGCTGTCGAGGAAGTTCATGATGTCGGCCGCACGCTTGATACCGCCCAGGGTGGTACGCGAAGCGTTGGAGTTGCCGGAGAACTGCTTCTCGAGGATCTGGTTCAGCTCTTTGAGGGCCGCGGGTTGCACGGTATTGAGCGAGGAAACGCGCAGGATGATATCCAGGCGCGCCTTATGGTCGAAATTGCCCAGCACCTCGCCCGCCTGGTCCGGATCCAGGTAGGCCACCACGATGGCCTGGATCTGCGGGTGCTCGTAGCGGATCACATCGGCCACGGCCCGCGGCTCCATCCACTTCAAGCTGTCCAGGCCACTGGTGTTGCCGCCCAGCAGGATACGGTCGATCAGGCCGTTGGCCTTGTCCTCGCCCAGGGCCTGGGTGAGCATCTTGCGCACATAGTCGTCGGAGCCCACGCCGAGGCTGGTCTGGTCGCCGACGATGTCGACGAACTCGCTCATCACCTGCTCGACCTGCTCGCGGTGCACGTTGCCCATCTGGGCCATGGCCACGCCTACCCGCTGGACCTCCTTGGGCCCCATGTGGCGCAGCACCTGCGCGGCATCGGTGGAACCCAGGGACAGCAGCAGGATCGCGGCCTTGTCGACCCGGGTCAGTTTGGCGGTAGCGGCTCGGTTATCACTCATCTGCGTTAATCCACTCTTTCACGACCTGGGCCACACGACCCGGATCTTCTGCCACCAGACTCTTGATTGCATTCAACTGAGCGTCATAACCCTCGCTCGGGCTAGGCAGCAGGATGCTTTGCGGACCACCCAGGCTGACCCGGTCGTTGGCCAGTTCGCCATCCAGGCCGCCCATGCCGCCCAGTTCGACGTCGCTGCCCAGGCCTGCCAGTTGCTTGCCCTTGCCGCCGCCGGTGATGTTGTTGAGCACCGGACGCAAGACCCCGAACACCAGCACCAGGATGAACAGCACGCCCAGCACTTGCTTGACGATGTCCCAGAACCAGGGCTGCGAGTAGAACGGAATATCGGCAACCACCTCCCCGCGGTCGGCGGAGAATGGCACGTTGATCACGCTGACGCTGTCGCCACGGCTGGCATCGAAGCCCACGGCGTCCTGGACCAGGCGAGTGAAGCGCGCCAATTCGTCGGCGCTCCACGGCGCACGGGTGGTTTCCCCATTGGCCGGGTTGACCTTGACCTGATCGTCCACCACCACGGCCACCGACAGGCGGCTCAGGCGACCTTGCTGCTGCTTGGTATGGCTGATGGAACGGTCGAGCTCGAAGTTCTTGGTGGATTGTTGACGCTTGTCCGACGGATACGGCGCCAACATCGGCTGGCCGGGCCGGGTCCATCACCTGCTGGCCATTGGCGTCCAGCAAAGGCTGGCCTGGCTGCACCATGCCTGCCGAGGCGGTGGCGCCACCGGTGGTCTGCGGAGCCGAAGCGGGCGACGGTGGCTGGTTGCTCAAGGCACCGGGCACGCCTTGCGGGCCATTGCTGCTGGAGCGCTGCTCGTTGACCGACTGTTCGCTGCGCAGGGCCGGCTGGTCAGGGTTGAACTGTTCGGAAGTGGACTCCACCGCACTGAAGTCGACATCGGCCGAGACTTCGGCCTTGTAGCGATCATTGCCCAGCACCGGTTGCAGGATGTTGTGCACCCGCTGGGTCAGCATGCTTTCCAGGCGGCGGCTGTAGTCGAACTGCTTGCCAGCCATGGTCAGCGCGGAGTTTTCCGCCTGGTCGGACAGCAAGTTGCCCTTCTGGTCGACCACGGTGACCTGGGACTTGCTCAATTCCGGGACGCTGGTAGCCACCAGGTTGACGATGGCCATGACCTGGCCAGGCTCCAGGGAACGGCCGGCATACAACTCGACCAAAACCGAGGCGCTGGGCTTGCGTTCGTCACGGACGAATACCGAGCTTTTTGGAATCGCCAGGTGCACCCGGGCACCCTTGACGTTGTTCAGGCTGGAGATGGTCCGAGCCAGCTCGCCCTCCAGGCCACGACGATAACGGGTGGCCTCCATGAACTGGCTGGTACCCAGGCCTTGTTCTTTATCGAGGATCTCGAAGCCGACGTTGCCATCGCCCGGCGCCACGCCAGCGGCGGCCAGCTTCAGGCGCGCCCGGGGCAGGTCGTCGGCCTTGACCAGGAGAGCGCCGGAGTTGGGCTCGACGGTGTAGGGAATGTCGGCAGAGGCCAGGGTATCCATGACCTGCTTGGCATCCATCCCCGCCAGGCTGCCATACAGCGGCCGATAATCGGGCTGCTGGGACCACAACACCACGGCGAAGCCGATCGCCACGCTGGCGGCCAGGCCCACCAACAGGCCAACCTGACGCAACATGGTCATCTGGGACAGGTTTTCCAGGAACGACAAACCGAACAGCGGCGGTTTCCCGTCTACCGGCGGTGTGGTCTTGGCCGGTACGTTATCGGCGACTGCTTCTGCCATGACTCAATCTCGTCCTTAAACCGGCATCTGCATGATGTCTTGATACGCTTGAACCAGCTTGTTACGCACCTGGGTCAAGGCTTGAAAAGACACGCTGGCCTTTTGCGAGGAAATCATCACGTCCGTCAGATCGACGCCGCTCTTGCCGATCTCGAAGGCGCTGGCCAACTGATTGGACGCCTGCTGGGTGTCGTTGACCTTGTTCACGGCCTGGCCAAGCAGATCAGCGAAGCTGCTACCGCTGACCTGTGCTACTGCGGCGGATTTTGGCTGCGACATGGCGTCCATTTGCATGGCCCGCATATCCAGCATCAACCGATTAAATTCAATACCTTGGCTCATGGTCTACTCTCTCTGACGACCCGCATTTTTTTGACGCTCACTCCGCGGTTAGTGAGGTGTTAGCAACAAGGGTGCCAGCTCCATGGCCCATCCCCACAAAAGCCATCCCGGGCCTTGCAGGCCACTCTTCAAGTAGCGAACAGATAAGCCTCGACATCCATCCCGGCGTCACGCATCTGCGCCAATTTGTAACGCAAGGTGCGCGGACTGATGCCCAGGCGCTCCGCTGCTTCCTTACGCCGCCCGCGCTCGGAGCGCAGGGTATCGATGATCATCTGGAACTCCCGGCGCCGCAGGTCGTCGCCCAGGCCGCCCGGCTCCTGGAACCCGACCTCGGTTTCACCCGCTACGGCAGGCACCGCCCCCCGACTGACGGACGCCAGCGCCGGCAGCGGGGCGCACGCCACAGGGCCGGCCAGGCAGAAGTCCTGCGGACGGATCACCCCGCCCTGCTGCAGGATCAAGGCTCGCTGCAACGCGTTGTCCAGTTCCCGTACATTGCCCGGCCAGGGGTAACCCAACAGGCAGGCCCGGGCCTCGGCGGACAGCTTGGCGCTGGCATGCTTCATTTTATTGACGTGCTTGACCAACAAGCGCTCGGCCAGCGGCAAGATATCGGCAGGCCGCTCGCGCAATGGACGCCAGGCCAGAGGGAAAACCGACAGGCGGTAATAGAGGTCTTCACGGAAGCGACCAGCGGCCACTTCTGCGGCCAGGTCACGGTTGGTGGTGGCCACCACCCTGATATCCAGGTTGATCGGCTTGCGCGCCCCTACCCGCTCCACCTCGCGCTCCTGCAAAACCCGCAGCAACTTGGCCTGCAGCCCCAGGGGCATCTCGGAAATCTCGTCGAGCAGGAGGGTGCCGCCGTCGGCCTGCTCGAACTTGCCAGGCTGGGCCGCGATGGCGCCGGTGAACGAACCCTTTTCATGCCCGAACAGGGTGGCCTCGAGCATGTTGTCGGGGATCGCCGCGCAGTTGATGGCGATGAACGGTTGCCCGGCACGATGGGAATGCTGGTGGATATAACGCGCCAACACCTCCTTGCCCGTGCCGGACTCGCCGGAAATCAGCACAGTGGAATCGCTGCGCGCCACCCGTGTCGCCAACTCCAGCAACTGTACGCTGGCAGGCTCGAAGGCTACCGGCCCCTCCTCCTCGACCGCCCCCAAGCAACCCAGGGCATGGCGCGCCACCAGGTCGAGCAGCGCCTTGGGCTCGAAAGGCTTGACCAGGTAGTCGACAGCCCCCTGGCGCATGGCGTCCACCGCACGCTCCACCGCGCCATGGGCGGTCATCAGCAACACCGGCAGTTGTGGCTGGCGTGCACGCAACAGGCCAAGCAACTGATGGCCGTCCATGCCCGGCATGTTGACATCACTGACCACCAGGCTGAAGGACTCGGCCGACGTGGCCTCCAGAGCCGCCTCCGCACTACCCACGGCCTTGTAGTCATGACCGGCCAGCAAGAGCGTGTCTGCGAGGGCCTCGCGCAGGGCACGATCGTCTTCAACCAGTAGAACCTTGATTGCCATTACCTTGCCTCCATACCAGGGGCACTGGAAAACAGAGGCAGGGTCACCAGTGCACAAGTACCGCGCCCGGGACGCGAGCGCAGCGACAATTCTCCCTGATGGGCACGCGCCACTGCCTTGACCACCGTCAGGCCGAGCCCGGTACCGTTGGCCTTGGTGGTGAAAAACGGTTCACCCAGACGCTCCAGCACCTCGGCCTCGATACCGCTGCCACTGTCGCTGACGCACAGGCGCAAGGCGTCGTCCCGGCGATACAGGTGCACCTTCAGCCGCGCAGTACCGGCACTGGCCTGGACCGCGTTTTCGATCAGGTTGAGCAAGGCCCCCACCAGGGTGTCGCGATTGCACAGCAGCTCACCCTCATGGCTGTCGCACTGCCAGCGTACGGCAACGTCCTGGACATGGGTCTGGGCGGCGGCCTGCAGGGATTGCAACAGCGATCTGGGCGTCAGGCGATCGGTGAGCGGCAGCTCGCCGCGGGCGAATACCAGCATGTCGCGCACCTGGTGTTCGAGCTCATGCAGGCGCTCCTTGAGCCGTCCGGCAAAACGCTGGTGGGTGGCCGCCGGCAGTTGCTGCTCGGTCAGGTGACTGGCGTACAGCAATGCCGCGGACAGCGGTGTACGAATCTGGTGGGCCAGGGAAGCGACCATCTTGCCCAGTGAGGACAGCCGCTCGTGGCGCGCCAGCTGGTCTTGCAGGTGACGGGTTTCAGTCAGGTCGTTGAGCAGCACGAGCTGCCCAGGCTCGGCATCCAGCGAACGGGTGGAGATGGACAGGCGCCGACCGTCGCGCAGGGAAATCTCATGACCGTCATCCTCGCGGGGAGCGAAGCTACGGGCGATGATGCTGCGCCACAACTGCCCCTCCAGAGGCAAGCCCAGCAACTCGCAGGCCGCCGGATTGGCTTCGCTGACGATGCCATGGCCGTCGATGACGATGACCCCGCCCGGCAGCAGGTCCAGCAGGTTCTGCAGACGATTGGCCAAGCGTTCTTTTTCCGCCAGCTCCTGCATGCGCTGGGCACTGACCACCGCCAACTCGCCCTTGAGCTCGGTGACCCGGGCTTCGAGCATGCTGTAGGAGTCAGTAAGTTGGCTCGACATCTGGTTGAACAGGGCGAAGGCCTGCTCGAGGCCAAGCCGGCTCGCCTGCTCTACGGACGACGATTGCCCCTGGGTATCGGGGGCAGGAGACATCTGGGCGGCTTGGGACATGGGACTCTCTCGCGTGGCTGACCGTCAGTTAAACGGAACGTTGCGAGAGACTTAGCAATACCCGTGCCGAAAAAAACCGCCCGGATTTCAGCGATCTGGAAAACAGGCGTCAATCATCCGCCTGCTCATCCCCTTCACGACGGCTCATCCCGTACTTGCGCATCTTTTCCACCAGGGTGGTACGACGAATGCGCAAGCGCTCGGCGGCCCGCGCCACGATGCCATTGGCATCATCCAGCGCCTGCTGGATCAGGCCCTGCTCCAGGCTGCCAAGGTAATCCTTGAGGTCAAGGCCCTCTGGCGGCAGCATGGCAGTGGCGGAGAAGTCCGGCGCATGGCCGTTGATCGCCACCCGCTCTTCCAGATCGCTGCGCAGGCTATCCACCAGTTGCTCGTCTTCGTCATCGACGTAGCGAAACTTCTTCGGCAGCTCGACCACGCCGATCACCCCATAGGGATGCATGATCGCCATGCGCTCCACCAGGTTGGCCAGCTCGCGGACGTTGCCCGGCCAGCCATGGCGGCACAGGGACATGATGGCGGCCGAATTGAAACGGATCGAACCGCGCTTTTCGTGCTCCATGCGCGAAATCAGCTCATTCATCAGCAGCGGAATATCTTCTACCCGCTCACGCAACGGCGCCATTTCGATGGGGAACACATTGAGGCGGTAGTACAGGTCCTCACGGAAACTGCCCACCTCGATCATGCTTTCCAGGTTCTTGTGGGTGGCCGCGATGATGCGCACGTCGACGCCCTGGGTCTTGTTGCTGCCCACGCGCTCGAAGGTGCGCTCCTGCAGCACGCGCAGCAGCTTGACCTGCATCGGCAGCGGCATATCGCCGATCTCGTCGAGAAACAGGGTCCCGCCGTTGGCCAGTTCGAAACGCCCGGCCCGGCTGGTGATGGCCCCGGTGAAGGCCCCCTTCTCATGACCGAACAGCTCGCTCTCCAGCAACTCGGCAGGGATCGCCCCGCAATTGACTGGCACGAAAGGCGCGTCGCGGCGCTTGGAGTGATAGTGCAAGTTGCGCGCAACCACTTCCTTGCCAGTACCCGATTCACCCAGGATCAATACGCTGGCATCGGTGTCCGCCACCTGCTGCATCATCTGCCGCACGTGCTGGATCGCCCGACTGGTGCCGACCAGGCTGCGGAACAGATTGGGTTCGCGATGACGCCCGCGCTCGCGCGCCTGGTCGTACATCTCGCGGTAGACCTGGGCCCGGTGCAGGGAATCGAGCAACTTGCTATAGCTGGGAGGCATCTCCAGGGTAGACAACACCCGGCGACGCTGGTCTTCCGGCAGCTCGACAGAAGAATTTTCGCCCATTAGCAAAACTGGAAGGAACTCATCCCAGGTCGAGAGTGTCTTTAACAAGCCCAGCAGTGCACCAGGAGCGTTTACAGTCCCGATGAGGACACAGATCACTTCCCGACTAGACGACAAAGAGCCGACAGCCTGCTGCCAGTCATGGCTAGCGCAGGGCAAATTTTCTTCACCGAGAAAATTTAAAATCACCGCCAAGTCGCGGCGGCGAACGCTATCGTCATCGATCAGCAGAATTTTGGTTTCACGCCACATGCAATAGCAACTTCCCTAGTCAACTCAATGCCCGGAAATTAAGGGGCAAGCTAGACGCGCTTGAAGACATTTACCTGCCTTCATAGACGCCTGAAATCTGAAAACAGCCACTAGTTAAGTCAAAAAAGCGTGCACAGTCAAATTTATGGCGCGCAGTGTTCGGATCAACTCGACATTAACCGAACAAATGGTAAACCTTTGCCGCGTTCTGCGCTTGATGGATCTGCGACATCTCGTCGAATATCGCCTGGCGCTCACCGGTCGCCACTTCCAGCAACTGCCGGTAGACCCCCAGCAATTCTTCAAGATTGCTCCGGAGGGCAACCTCGTCGACCCCGACCTCCCCGAGCACGTCCTCCATGCATGAACGACAAGCCAGGTCCAGTTCACCTATAGCCTGCCAATTACGCTCGGCCAAGGCGTCAACCAGGGCCACGCGCGTTTCTTCAATGCGTTGCAGGACAGCACTCATGGTGTTTCTCCTTAAAACTGCGGGCCTGGAGCCGCAATGGCATCCCAGCCCTCTTTGACCGTACGCAGCAGACCTGCCACCTCGTCGAGGATCTTCGGATCGGTCTTGATATTGGCCTCGGCCAGGCGCTTCATCATGTAGGTGTACAGACCGTCCAGGTCCGCCAGGCTGTCCATGGAGTTCTCCAGGTCCAGGCCTTCGCGCAAGCCCCCCACAATGCCAATGGCCTTAGTGATGAAGATGCCCTTGTTGGCGATATCACCGCGCTCCATCGCGCCCTTGGCCTGAGCGATACGGTCCAGGCCACCTTCCATCAGCATTTGCACCAGGCGATGCGGGCTGGCCTCGGAAGTCTGTGCCTGTCCACCCACCTTTTGATATTGCCGAAGGGCTAACATCGGATTCATGTGGTACCTCTTCAAAACTCAAGGGTTCGTATAAACAGCGTATCGACGCAACGTCAAAAAACTTTAGATCAAATGCAAAAGCCCGGAGCGCTGGAAAACGCTGCCGGGCTTTTGGCGCAGATTATATATCAGCCTTTCTTCTGCGCGTTCATGGCCTCGAACATGGAAGTGATATTGCTGGCGGTAGCCTTCAGCTTGCCCACCAGCGTATCCATGTCATTGTACTTCTTGGTCAATACAGCGGTCAGGGTGGCAACACGACGATCCAGCGATGCCTGTTGGTCAGCGAGCTTCTTCTTGGTGACATCCAGGTTCTTGGTTCGAGTGACCAG
Source organism: Pseudomonas sp. MSSRFD41 (assembly GCF_014230245.1). Lineage (NCBI taxonomy): Bacteria > Pseudomonadati > Pseudomonadota > Gammaproteobacteria > Pseudomonadales > Pseudomonadaceae > Pseudomonas > Pseudomonas sp. MSSRFD41. The sequence continues at coordinate 98,582 of NZ_JACKZK010000018.1, forward strand.
GATCCCCTCGGTCGAACCCACACCCTGAGTGAAGGGCTTGATCGCGGTGGTCATGCGATCCAGCAAACCCGGACTGGTGCCATCGCCGGTAAACAGCTTCTGCACTTCGCCACCAAGCTTCTTATCGTTCAACGCTGCCGTGAACTTTTTCTCGTCGAAGTCCAATGCACCGGTTTTCTGGTTGGTAGTGATACCCAACTGCGACAGCACGGTGAGCTTGTCGCCGGCACCGACTTCCGACAGTGGCGCTCGAATAGCCGACAAGATCGAACGTGGTAGCGGATCACCCGTCAGCTGCGCCGGCACGGTCAGCTTGCCATTATCGTCCAGGGACGGCTTGGTCAGGGAACTGATACCGTTGACCACCGAATTGTAGGACTCGATGAACTTCTGGATCGAAGCCTTGAGACCGTCGGTGTTGGTCTTCACTTCCACGGTGATCGGAGCAGTGGTGACCGCCACCAGGTTCAGTTTCAAGCCGGAAACAGCCTGGGTGACGGTATTGCTCTTGCTGGTCAACGGCATGCCGTCGACGGTGAACATTGCATCCTTGGCCAAACCACCAATGGCGCCGGAAGAGTCGGCTTTCATGGGATCGGTAGGGCTGCCAGTCGGCATCGGCTTGGTGCCATCGATCTCCAGCCCGGCAATGCCGCTCACGGAGATATCCGAACCAGCCCCGGTCTTGTCCGAACCGATCACCAGGCGCGAACCGAAGGAATCGGTAACGATGTTGGCGTTGAACCCCGCCAAGGACAACTTGGAGTCGGCGTTGATCGCATCCCGCACCGATTGCAGGGTCGCATTGGCACCGATGGCCAGCGAGTAGCTAGTGCCATTTTGAGTGATGTTCAAGGTACCACTCGGAATAGCACTGGAAGCACCGCCGGCAAAAGCTGCGGTGGCCACCTTTGATGAAGTTGCAAGTTGCGAAACACTGACACTGTACTTACCGGCTACCGCAGCATTGGTTGCGGTGGCATCAACAAACTTGGCATCGCTGGAAGTGGCGGCAAAACCAGCAAAGGCAGGACTTACAGCGCTGCCCAAGCCAGTGACCGAAAGAGTGCTCTGGAAGGAGGACAACAACGACTGCAAAGTACCGATGCCGGAGATACTCGCGCTGTTGGTCTCGGTCGCACGGTCGATCTGGCCCTGCTTGGCTGCCTTGTCGGCATTCACCAACGCCTTGACGATAGCACCGGTGTCGAGACCAGAACCCAGACCGGTACCCGGTAGAATTGGACTTGCCATGTGTATCTCCCTTCAGTATGCCGCCGGTCTTTTGACCACCACAGCGATCAAAAGATTAAAAAACAAAATTCGTGCCAGCTATCAAGCCTTGGCGCTAAACAGCAGGCTGCTGGCATCGTTCAAGCTATTGGCCAACTTCAGGACTTCTTCGTTGGGGATCTGACGAACCACCTCTCCCGAATCGCTGGCAATGACCTTGACTACAACCTTCCCGGAGGGCTCGTCGATGGAGAACTCCAGGTTGCGCTTGACCGACTGGACAAACTTCTCGATCTCCTGGACGGCCATCTTCAGTTTTTCCTGTTCGGCTTGCGCCTCTTTCTTGCTGTCCTGCGTGGACACCGCCACTTCTGCAATGGCAGGAACCGCAGAAACGTCATCTCGAGGCTTCTCCACGGGCTTGTCGGCAACCGGAATCGCGGACTTGGCCACAGGATAAGACAAGTTCAGCTTCACGCTCATATCCATGTCCACCACCTCTCAAAGTAAAAAAGCGAGAGAGCACGACCAGCGCACTCCCCCGCCAAAGCTTAGCCAGCTATTACTGAAGCAGCTTCAGTACAGCGGATGGCAGTTGGTTGGCCTGGGCCAGAACTGCGGTCGAAGCTTGTTGCAGAGTTTGCTGCTTGGTCAGCTGGGCAGTTTCAGCAGCGAAGTCGGTATCTTGTACGCGACCCAGTGCAGCACTGGCGTTTTCGTTGATGTTCTGCAGGTTGGAGATAGTGCTGGTCAGACGGTTTTGAGCGGCACCGAGGTCGGCACGGCTGGAGTTGATGGTCTGCAGCGCCTTGTCGATAGCGACCATGGCAGCCTTGGTGCTGGCTTCAGCAGTGGTGCTGTCGGTACCGGTAATGGCGATAGCGCCGGAATCAACGCCCAGGGTCGAAGCGTCGAAGCCGCTGGCCAGGGTGATGGTGATCTGGTTGTCAGCACCGGTGTTGGAACCGACCTGGAAGGTCATGGTGCCGGCGGAACCATCGATCAGGTTCTTGCCGTTCAGGTTGGTCGACTTGGCGATACGGGTCAGTTCGTCCGACATCTGAGCAAATTCTTTGTTCAGAGCGGCGCGGTCTGCAGTGCCGTTGGAATCGTTACGGGACTGAACGGCCAGTTCACGCATACGCTGCAGAATGTTGGTGGATTCTTGCATCGCGCCTTCAGCGGTCTGGGCGATGGAGATACCGTCGTTGGCGTTCTTGATCGCCATGGTCTGGCCACGGATCTGCGAGGTCATACGGGTAGCGATCTGCAGGCCGGCGGCGTCGTCTTTAGCGCTGTTGATCTTCAGGCCGGAAGACAGGCGAGTCATCGAAGTCGACAGAGCGTCGGAAGCGCGGTTCAGGTTTTTCTGAACGTTCAGCGACGTAACGTTGGTGTTTACTGTTAAAGCCATGACGAATTCCTCGTTGGTTGGGTACTGCGGCTTCCGGCCCTGGCAACCGCCGGGTAATGGCCTAGAGAACCTTCGTAATAGTTATCGTCGCGGATGCAAGTTGCTTTAGGGCTTTTTCAAAAAAATTTGCCATCACCCTGCCACCCCTTTAAATACAAGGGCTTAAGCCCCGGCCGAACGAAAAACTGACGTCAGAAAAAGTGCCCTCCCAACCCCACGAGCAAAGCTCACCCTGCAAACGAGGCCTGCAACCACTCCACCAGTTCGTACTCCAGATAATCTGCCAGGCCCAACCAGTCCTGGGCTTCCTGACAGGCCAGCAGCAGGCCCAGCAAGTGGGCCCACTCCTGTTGCATCGATGCGACAGCGGTATCCACCAGGACCTGGACAGACTCGAACAGCTCCACCATCTCCATCGCCGCCTCGACATCACGTCCTAGCCGAAACAGTTCGGCAACGTTCCTGGCACGGCTCAGCAAAGGCTCAAGTCGACTCATTGGACAAAATCCGCATGGAAAGTAGTTCCGGCGATCATCGCGCCATCACGACTGGTATTGAAGAAAGCCACCTCAGGCTGACTGCCGATGTAACGCTCCAGCTCGCACAGATAACTGCGGAAGTTAAGCTGAGTCTTCACCCGCCGGCCATGGCCATCCAGAACCCAATGCCTGGCAGCACCGAGCTGTGGCCCCAAATCACCATCCTGCCAGCCGGCATGGGTGCGGTTCATTGGAAAAGCGAAGTCCGCACCGAACAAGGTGACACGCTTGCCACCCATCTTCACCGCCAGATCCACCGCCGGGTGAATCACACTGCCTCCTGCATGCAGCAAGGCCCGCGGCAAGCGCTGGCGTAGCTGTTGAAAAAGCGGGCTGGTGGAATACCCCACATAACGCGGCCCACGCCAACCTTCCAGGACCTGCGGATCGGCCAACGGCAAGTAGACCAAGGCCGTGCCTTCACTCCCCAAGGACGGCAGGTGCCGGCTGGAGATACGCTGATCGATGCTCAACACCAGGTCGGGCCGGATCCCCTGCCTGAGCAGCGGCTGGTAGGCCGTGTCGACACAGATCAACAGCGGTCGTCGTGCTTGTCCAGCCAACGCGCGCAGCGCAGGAAAATGACGCTCCAGGCTCGGCCCGGTGGCAATCACGAAGACCTCCTGCCCGGTGCAGGTGTCGAACAACTGGGCTACATCGCGATCGCACGCCACCCAAGGCTCGACAGCTGCCAAGCGCTCGTTGATCGAGGTTGTATCGAAATTGAACGATCGGTTGTTGAACTCCAGATGAGTCTCGCTGATCAGCCGATCGCGAATCTTCGCATTGTAATCGTCCGCCAGCACCAACTCGGCAGGAAGCGCGAAGAATGGCAGCCGGATCTCGTGCAAATCGCCGGCATACAGCAACTCCACCCGCGGATCGGCCAACCAGGCATCCTGCTCCAGCAATTGCAGCACCAGCTTGAACACCGCACCGTTGAGAATATGCACATACAGGCGCTGCAACCCGGGGCGCTCCAATAGCACCTGCTGCAGATCGCCCAGTCCACAGCCATACACATGCAGGACAGGCTCATCGGGCATGTTGTCGGCCTGCAGCCGGGCCTCGTGCGCACGATCATGGCGACTGGTGAGCTGGATGCCGGCGATGCTCAGCGTCGAGCCCAGCCCCTCCACCAGGTTTGCCTGCAGCGAAGCGCTATCCTCTGTCACCACCCGCGCCAGCAGCGCTGGCCAGCGCCTTTGCAGTACCGCCGCGTTGCGTTCAAAGCTGTCGCTCATGTTGCCTCGCTTATCCTTCATGCAAAAAAAAGCGCTCAAGATACACCTCGAGCGCTTGTTATGCCGCCGCGGGCCGGGTATCAGGCGCGATAAATGATCGCCGACCCCCAGGACAAGCCGACGCCAAAGCCACTCAGGGCCACTCGCTGCCAGCTGGAGTCGAACATATGTTTCTCCAGCAACAGGGGGATGCTCGAGGAAACGGTATTGCCAGTCTCCACCATATCCTTGACGAACTTGTCCGGATCGCCCTCGAAACGCCGGGCCACGGCGTCGACGATGGCCGCACTGCCCTGGTGGATGCAGAACGCGTCGATATCCCCAGGCTCAAGGTTAGACTCCTCCAGCAATTCATGCAGGTGGGCTGGAACCTTGAGCAGCGCGAAGTTGAACACCTGGCGGCCGTTCATGAAGAACACACCGTCAGTGACCTTCAGGTGCGGCGCCCCGGAACCATCGGTGCCGAACTTGGCCTTGCCCAGCTGCCAGGTCGCATCCTCGCCCAGCCAGGTGGCGGTGGCGGCATCGCCGAACAGCATGGTGGTATTGCGATCCTCGGGATCGACGATCTTCGAATAAGGGTCCGCGGTCACCAGCAGGCCGTTCTTCAGCCCCGCGGCCTCCATGAAGCCCTTGATGGCATAGATGCCATAGACGTAGCCGGAGCAGCCCAGGGAGATATCGAACGCCGCCACGTTGGTCGGCAGGCCGAGCTTGTCCTGGACGATCGCCGCCGTATGGGGCAAGCCTTCTTCGTCGCCGTTCTGGGTAACGACGATCAGCGCATCGACAGCTTCGCGCTTCAGTTCGGGGTTGGCGGCGAACAATGCATTGACAGCTTCGACACACAGATCGGAGGTCTCTTGCGTAGCCTCCTTGCGCGGCAGGAAGGCCGAACCGATCTTGCCCAGGATGAACTCCTCATCCTTGCCGAATTTTGCACCTTGTGCGTAATTGTCCAGGCCGGCTACAGGCACGTAGCTCGCAATGCTTTTTATGCCAATCATCACGGCTTCCCAATAAAAAACAGCTCAATACCCCCGCTCAGTCGCCTGGCAGGGGCTGCCGAAAAAACACGGATACTTCCGTCGAGCACAGCGTCATCGGGAAGAACCAAGGGCTATCACGGACCTGGCACGCAGCGCTGGCGCCATCTTCCCGGGCCATACATTACAGTGAAGATGCACGTTCTGACCCGCAGGTCACGCCATTTTGCCAATCTGTCACATAAAGACCGGCCAGCAGGATCGTCAACCGTGCCCGTTGCGCCAGCCATCGGGAATCGAAACTTGTGTCCCACCCCGGATTCGCAACCTGGTAGCACAGGCTGCGAATCCGGCCAGGGGCTCAGGGAGGGGTCAGCCGGCAATCAGTTGTTGCCAGTCCACCTGGCGACCAGCATCCAGGGCGAACCCCTTGCCAGCCAGTGTGAGGTTCTCGTTGTAATTGGCGTCATGGGCAAAGCGTTCCGCCCACTTGTCCCGCAACGCCGCCGCGGCTTGCGAATCATCGGCCAGGGTGCCCGGATGCAGGATCTGCGCCTGTGGCGTGAGCACGGTGAGATAACCGGCATCAGCGCTTTTCAGGCACAGGTCGACATCGGCGAAAGCCTGGTCGAAGTGCCCTTCGTCCAGCCCGCCCACAGCCTCGTAGAGCGCCTTGGCGATCATCAGGCAAGCACCGGACACCGCCGAGTAGTTCTTCTCCACCCATAGGCTCTTCATGTAACCCTGGCTATCCCTGGCGGCCCCGGCGAATGCCGCGCCCAGGTGGCCATCGAGCCCCAGCACCAGGCCGGCCTGGGTCGTCGCGCCCCGTTCGTCCACCAACCGTGCACCGACCACCCCGACTTCCGGGCGCTGGGCCTGGTTGAGCAGGCTTTCCATCCAGTTGGCGTTGACCACCTCAGCCTCGGAGGACAACAGCACCAGGTACTCGCCCTTGGCCTCCCGAGAAGCGGTGTTGTAAAGCGCCGACTGGCTCACGCGCTGCTTGCTGCGCAACACGCGGATACGCTCGCCACGGCTCTCGAGGCTGGCCAGCCAGCCGTCGAGTTCGGCGTCCTGGCTGTGGTTCTCGGCGATCAACACTTCGTAGCGCTGGTAGCGGGTACGTTGCAGCACGCTGACCAGGCAGCGTTGCAACTGGGCGAAGTTGTCCTGGCTGGCGAGGATGATGGACACCAGAGGACGCTCGGCATGTTGGTAATCGATCTGGTAGGTGCCCGGCTGCGCCGAAGAGACCTGGGCTCGATAGCCCCGCGCCGCAAGGCTGCGCGTCAGTACCTGGCGCTCCTCGGCATGGGCTTCCTCGCCCGGAACGCGGCAGATCAGCAGCGGTTCGGCCAGGTGCGCCAGACCACCCAGGCCGCCTTGCTGGATCAGGCGCAGCAACACATCGAACTCCAGCGCCTGCTTGAGCTCAGTGGAGAAACCGCCGATCTCCAGCAGGGCTTCGCGCTGCAGCAGCCAATGCCGCGCCATCAACGATGGCGCGCCCTGCAACTGATCCAGATTGATCCCGGGGCGCCATACCATCTCCAGCGTCGAGTCGCCGCGCCGTTGGATCTCATCCATGGCCACTGCGCGAATACCCTCGGCGCCGGCCAACTCCAGGCTGGCCCGCAACAAGCCGCTGGCAGTGAACTGATCGCCCGCCTCGGCCAACAGTACCCAGTCCGCGCGGGACTGCGCCAGCACCTGGTTGAGGCGCTCCACATGGTTACCCTGGGTGACCCTGACGAAATGCAGGGTATCCTGGGCGCTGGTGGTGGCCGGCAAGTCGCCGGTGGTGAAGACCACCAGCTTGAACGCCTTGTAGTGACAGGCGACCAGGCTGTCGAGGGTGGCCTGCAACTTGACCATGTCGGCATCCAGGTCCAGCAACAGGATCTGCACCTGGGGCACGTCCCCCTGGCGAGCCTGGTACGCGGCGATGGCGCTCAGTTGTGCCGGCTGCGGGACACGCCCCTCGAGCCAGGCGAGCAGTCGCCCCGACTCGGTCGCAGCGAGCAACTCGTGGCTGTCCGGCCCCGGCACCGAGTCCAGGCGCTCGGCCCAGGCTTGCAACTTGCGCGCCTCCTCGGGCTCATCGCTGTCCTGCATCGATTCGGCCAGGCGCTTGACGACCTGGCGGTTGAACAGGTTCAGCCCCAGGGCTTCCCACAACCGGCTGCGCAGGGAACGCGGCGTATCGTTGGGCTGCACCCGCATCAGCTCTTGCTGGCGCAACAGGACGCCTTCAAGTTCCTGCAGTTGCAGGCGCCCGGCGGGCATGGCATGCAACAGGAATTCGAACTCGGTCAACAGGTCGAACATCGGCTTGTTGTAGAACGGCATCTCGACGAACTGTTCCGGCCCGAAGGAACGCACCGGCTCCTCCCCTACCTGGGTCCAGGCCGAACTGATGATCGCAGTCATCTTGAGCGAACGCCCGCTGAGCAGGCACTCGGCCATGGCGGCGAAGCTGTCCAGGGCAATCTGCTTGACCAGTGCCGGATCCCGGCCGCTGAAATCGGTGGGCAGCGAAGCGAGGAACTCGGCGAACGCTTCTCGTTGCGCCACCGACCGGGCATCCTTGAACGTCAAGACCGTCAACACGTTGGTATTGTGCTCGGAAGCCCCATAGGCGACCTCGCGCACGGCAGAGGGGATCGGCAGGATCCGCGCCTTGGCACAGGCCAGCAAGTAGAAACTGTGGCCGATTTCCTGCCATTCGAAACTGGTGCCGGCCGGCAACTGGCTGTACCAGCGCTGCAGCAACTGGGTACGAGTCACCGCGTAGAACGGCGGCAGGAAGTGCCCCAGGAAGTCCATGACCCGCTCCTTCGGGTCGGCGCTGGCATAGTCCTCGGGTACCCGGCGGTCGCGGCGGTAGTAATTGGTCTGCGTGGCCCTGGCCAGGTACATCATCCCGTAGCCGTGGCACAGCCCGTAGTCGGGATGCTCTTCGAGGAACTCCACCGATGCGGTCAACGCATCATGGATCAGGAAATCGTCATCGGCGGCGAACGCCATGTAGGGCGTGGTCACCAGGTTCACGCCGAAGGTCAGCTTGTCCTGCAGGCCGCTGTAGGCGTATTGCGGCAAGTGCCGGTAATCCACCCGCGGATAGCGCTGGGCGATGGACTCATCCGCCTCGGGCGAGGAGTCCAGCACCAGGATCGAGCACGGGTAGCTGCTGTAGAACTGCAAGGCGCGCCGCATGAACGCTTGGCGGTTGTGGGACAACAACACCAGGGTGAAACGTTGATCGAGCGGTACTGTGTCATTCATTTCTTTATCTTCAACCCACATAGGTATTTCCCCACAACCGGCCGACAGCCTGCTGCAACCATTGATGTTCAGCGAACCCGGCGCAGGTAGCCGTCCGGCGCCACGGTCAGCAGCAGCTTGTTCTGCATCTGCTGGTCGATCTCGAAATCGCGATTCTCTTCCAGGTAGGCCCAGACCGCGGTCTTCGGGTTGTCGCCCGGGCCCCATGGACGATCCGGGAAGAAATCCGCCGGCATGTCCTCGACCACGGTATCCATCACCACGCAGTAGCTGTCCACCGACACCAGCGGCGCATACAGGCGCAGCTCTTCGAGCACGTGCTCATGGGTGTGGTTGGAGTCCAGCACCAGGATCACCTTCTTGCCGGCTGCCGCGGCCCGCACCTGTTCGGCGATGGCCGGATCGATGCTCGAGCCCTCGATCATGCGGATACGCTTGCTCATCGGGTGCTGCTCGATGGCCTCACGGTTGTGCGGACGGATATCCAGGTCGATGCCCAGCACCTCGCCATGGCCCTGCAACTCCAGCAGCGAGGCGTAGTAGATGATCGACCCGCCGTGGGCGATACCGCACTCGATCACCAGGTCCGGCTTGACCCGCCAGATGATCTCCTGCATCGCCAGCATGTCCTGGGGCAGCTGGATGATCGGCCGGCCCATCCAGGAGAAGTGGTAGCTGTACTTGTGCTGCGCGGACTGGTTGAAGAAGTCCCGGGCCAGCCCCTTGAGCTTCTCATCCTGGCCCTGGGCGCTGACCTGCGCCTGGCACTCTTGTTCGAAGGCTTGAATGACGTTGTTCTCGCTCATGTTCGGTTTCTCGAGGCAAATTATCGGAACGACGCGCTGTCGACGGCGTGATAGACATAACGGCCATCGGTCATGCGCTTGATTTCTTCTAGGTAGTTGGAGTTCATCACGAACAGGTTGGCCTGCGCCGGCAGCGCCTCCATGGCCTCCTGCGGTGAGGACACGCGCATGCCGCTCAGCGGCAGGTAGCGGCCCTGCTTGGCGGGGTTGATATCCACCACCTGGTCCACTGTCACCCCGGCTCGTTGCAGGAACAGCGAATAGATCACGCCCTTGGAGGACGCGCCCCAGATGCCGGCGCCGGTCCCCGGCGCCGACTCGATGATGCGCTTGGCCCGCTCGAGGCTGGCGGTGAAACCAGCCGGCATCTGCAAGGGTCGCTCGGGCGCTTGCAGGCGCGCCTTGAGGCTGCCCAGGTCTGCCACCACATACAGGTACTGGCCGCCGAACAGATGCCCGGCCTCGTGCACGGTGCCGAACATCCGCTGCAAGTCTTCGAGGCGGAAATAGTTCACATGCTCGTAGAACACGTCGAACCAGGCCTGGTGCTCGAGGATCCAGTCGAAACAGGGCACCTCGATGTAGATCTGCCCACCCTGGTTGGCTTCGGCGATGGCCTGCAGGAAAGCCAGCGGATCGGCGATGTGCTCCAGCACGTGACGCAACACGATGGCCTCGGCGGACAACCCCAGCTGGCGCGTGAAAGGCGCCTTGATCACCTGCGGATTATCGCCCTCGTAAGCGGGGTCGATGCCGGTGATCGAGTAGCCCAGGCCGCGCAGCAGTTCGAGGAAGTAGCCCTTGCCGCAACCGACTTCGATCAGTTGCCGGTCCTTGAAATGACGAGCGACGATGCCCTCGACAGCCATCAGGTGTTGCTGGAACTGCGCCGAATGCGCCTGTTCGTTCTGATAGTCGCTGTCATAGCTGAGCTTGTCGGCATCGAAGGCCTGGTTGTAGATCAGCCCGCTCTCAAGGTCCTGCACCAGGATCATGTCCGCGCTGGCAGACTGCCGGGCACTGCGGGCATCGGCGAAAGTCCGGTTCTGCAAGACCGGCAGGTCGGCGACCCGATACAACTCATGCGCCATGTTCGGCTCCTGTCAATTGCAGCAGGCGCTGGTTCAAGCCCCAGAACGCCATGGGTTCGTAGTCGGGATAGGGGTAGTGACCCAAGTTCGGGCGGATCGCCGAGCGGCGCTCGGCAATGCGCTGCTCCACCAGCGCACGCACGGATATCGGCCGCCCGCTGGAACAGTTGACCACCCCGGAAAAATCCCGCCGTTGGAGCAATGCCGCCAGGTGACCGGCGGCCTCCTCGATGGCCAGGTAGTCGCGCAGTTGCTCCCCACCGGACATGTCGAAAACCGGATCGCCGGCATCGATGGCGCGGTCCAGCGCCGCCAGCAGGCTCCTGGGGTTCTGCCCCGGGCCGTGCAGGTAGAACAGCCGGGCCCATTGCAGATTGAACGGCAACTGCTGGCGCAGGGCCTGGAGGAACAGATGCAGGCTGTGCTTGGCCAGGCCATAGGGATTGTCTGGCCGGGCCTCGGCCTGCTCGTCCAGCGGCCCGCTCTGCATGCCGTATTCGAAGCAGGTGCCGGTGACCAGCACCTGGGGCACTCCCGCCTCGACCACTGCCTTGATGAAGCGGTAGTCGGCCATCAGGTTGTGCTCCAGGTGGAACAGCGCCCGGTAGTCGGGCAACCCGGGCCAGGCCAGGTGGGCCAGGGCATCGACCCCATCCACCAGCGCCGCCATGTCGAGGCTCGCGTCATGCACGTCCTGCGCACGAAACTCCACGGCATCGAACCATGGCAACCGCTGCGCCTTGTCCAGGTTCCGGGCCACGGCACGTACCCGGCAACCCCGGGCCAGCAGCGCCGTGACCAGATGCTGGCCGACGAAACCCGTGGCACCGGTGACCAGGACCGTCATGGCGCTCACAGCAGCTTCAACTCGGGTACGGCGATCACGAAGCGCGCGCCCCACTGGCGAACCTGGGCCAGTTGCTCGCTGACCTCGGCGAGCAGGTTCCATGGCAGCACCAGCACATAGTCCGGCCGCTCCTGGTCGATGCGCTCGGGGGCGACGACCGGAATCCGGCTGCCGGGCAGGAACTTGCCCTGCTTGTGCGGGCTGGCATCGGCAACCCAGGCCAGCAGGTCGGAACGGACCCCGGCGTAGTTGAGCAAGGTGTTGCCCTTGGCCGCCGCGCCATAGCCCACCACGCGCTTGCCCTCGGCCTTGGCCTGGAGCAGGAAGCGCAGCAGCTCATGCTTGATCCGCTCGGCGGCCGGCGCCAGGGTCCCGTAGTAACCGGCAGTGTCGACCCCGGCCTCGCGCTCCAACCGCAGTTGCTGGGCGACACTGTCGTGCACCGGCCGGCGCGAGGCCTCCTGGCGCTGGACGAAGACCCGCAGCGAACCGCCGTGGGTCGCCAGGGTCTGCACATCGAAGACTTCCAGGCCATTGCGCTGGCACAACGCCTGGACCGCGATCAGCGACAGGTAGGAATAGTGTTCGTGGTACAGGGTGTCGAATTGCTGCCCGGCCATCAGGCTCAGCAGTTGCGGGAATTCGAAGGTAGCCACGCCCGCTGGCTTGAGCAAGGCGGCGAATCCGGCCAGGAAGTCGTTGATGTCCGGGACATGGGCCAAGACGTTATTGGCCGCCATCAGGTCCGCGGCCCAGCCCTCCTCCACCAATTGGCGGGCGGTGTCCAGGCCGAAGAACGATTCACGAATCAGCAAGCCCTTGTCCCGCGCCGCCTGGGCGGTACTGCGAGTCGGCTCGACCCCCAGGCAGGGAATGCCGCGCTCGGCCACGTACTGCAACAGGTAGCCATCGTTCGCCGCGACCTCGACCACCCGGCTCTGCGCATCGAGCCCGAAACGCTCGACCATCTGCGCCACGTAGCCCTGGGCATGCTTGAGCCAGGTGCTGGAGAACGAGCTGAAGTAAGCGTAGTCGGCGTCGAACAGATGGTCGGCGCGGGTGTAATCCTCGGTCTGCACCAACCAGCACCGCTGGCAGACCTGGACCTTGAGCGGCACCCATTGCTCGGCCTGGTCCAGTTGTCCCTCGCGCAAGTAGGCATTGGACGGCGGCGACGTGCCCAGGTCGATCAGGGGCAGGCTCAGGCAGGCGCCACAACCGCGGCAATTCATAGTTTCACTCCAGCGAAGGCGGCATCGAGCAACGGATGGCTGGCATCACGGCTCGACAGATTATTGACAGGCAGTGGCCAATCGATCGCCAGCCTCGGATCCAGTACCGACAAACCCGCCTCATGGTCCGGGGCATAGTCGGCGCTGTGCAGGTACAGCAACTCGGCATCGTCGCTCAGGGTCTGGAAGCCATGGGCGAAACCGGCAGGCAACAACAGGCTGCGACCGTCACCCGCGCGCAGGTGTTCGGCATGCCAGTGCAGGAAGGTCGGCGAGTCGCTACGCAGGTCCACCGCCACGTCCCAGACCTCGCCACGCAGGCAGGTGATGAGCTTGGCCTCGGGCCGGGCCGCGGTCTGGTAATGCAAGCCCCGCACACTGCCTCGTTCGCGGGTGCAGGAATGGTTGATCTGGCGGATGTGGAACGGCTGGCCGAACGCGCTCAAGCTGCCTTCGCAGAACAGTCGGGAGAAATGCCCACGCTGGTCCTCGAAACGCTTGTGGCGCACTTCATACAGTCCGGGCAATGGCAGGGCCAGGACCTGGAATTCGCTCACAGCACACCTCGGTACAGATCCAGTTGCCCCAGGGTAACGGCGCGCATGTCGGCACCGCTCTTCCACGCCAGGTGCCAATCCAGGGTCTGTGCCAGGCACTGCTCCAGGCTCCAGCGCGGCTGCCAGCCCAGCACCTGGCGCGCGCGACTGCTGTCCAGGCGCAACAGCCCGGCTTCGTGCAACTCGCTGGGTTCGATACGCAGGCCCGGCGCGGCCGGCCAACGCCGGGCCAACAACTCCACCACGTCGCCGACACTGCACATGTCCTGTTCGCCGGGTCCGAAGTTCCAGGCCCCGGCGAACTCCGGCCCCTGCTGGTACAGCCTGGCGGCCAGTTGCAGGTAACCGGCCAGCGGCTCCAGGGCATGCTGCCAGGGGCGCACCGCCTGGGGATAACGCAAGATCACCGGCTCATCGGCGGACCAGGCCTTGAGTACATCGGGGATCAACCGCTCGGGCGCGAAATCACCGCCGCCCAGGACATTGCCCGCACGCGCCGTAGCCAAGGCCAGGCCGTGCTCCTCATAGCGCTGGACAGAAAAGAACGATGACGCGTAGGACTGGGCCAGCAACTCGCAGCAAGCCTTGCTGCTGCTGTAGGGATCGTGCCCGCCCAGGGGCTCGTTTTCCCGGTAGGGCCACAGCCACTCCTGGTTGGCGTAGACCTTGTCGGTGGTCACCAGCACACAAGCCCGCACCCCACCGACCTGGCGGATCGCCTCCAGCAGGTTCAGGGTTCCCATGACGTTGCTCGAATAAGTCCCCAACGGGTCACGATAGGCTTCGCGTACCAGCGGCTGGGCGGCCAGGTGCAGGACGATTTCCGGCTCTACCCGGGCCATCAGTTCCAGCAGACGGCCCAGGTCGCGCAGGTCACCACGATGGTCCTCGATGCCCTCGGCCACTCGAGCCAGCTCGAATAGGCTCGGCTCGGTCCCCGGATCCAGGGCGAAGCCGCTGACCTGGGCCCCCATGCCTTGCAGCCACAGGCTCAGCCAACTGCCCTTGAAGCCGGTATGGCCGGTGAGCAGGACACGCTTGCCCCGCCAGAATTGCGCACTCAGTCCCACTGCTTCCACGGGGCCTCCCCGCTTTGCCAGAGTTGCTCAAGGTGGTTCTTGTCACGCAGGGTATCCATCGGCTGCCAGAAACCGTTGTGCTCGAAGGCCCGCAATTGCTGGTCCCGGGCCAATTGCATCAGCGGCTCCGCTTCCCAGGTGGTGCTGTCGCCCTGGATGTAGGGCAGCACCTTGGGTGAAAGGACGAAAAACCCGCCGTTGATCCAGCCACCGTCGCCACGGGGTTTCTCGACGAAGCCCCGGACCTGGTCGCCATCGCGCTCCAAGGCACCGTAGCGGCCGGGCGGCTGCACCGCGGTGACCGTAGCCAGCTTGCCGTGGGCCTTGTGGAACTGCACCAGCGCACCGATATCCAGATCCGATACGCCATCGCCGTAGGTGAAGCAGAACGCCTCTTCATCCTGCAGGTAGCGTCCGGCCCGGCGTAGGCGTCCGCCGGTCATGGTCTCCTCGCCGGTGTCGATCAGCGTCACGCTCCAGGGCTCGCTGTAGTTCTGGTGCACGTCCATGCGGTTGTTGCGCATGTCGAAGGTCACATCCGAGGTGTGCAGGAAGTAGTTGGCAAAGAAGTCCTTGATCGCGTAGCCCTTGTAGCCCAGGCAAATCACGAAATCATGGATCCCATGGGCGGAATACTGCTTCATGATGTGCCAAAGAATTGGCTTGCCACCGATCTCGATCATGGGCTTGGGCTTGAGGTGGGATTCCTCGCTGATACGCGTGCCCAATCCACCTGCCAGAATTACTGCCTTCATTTTCCCCCCTTCTGACTCATCTGCACCCATCGCCGGATCGAAGCGGCCCGGCGGGGCCCCGAATGAGATGCCCAAGGCATGCTCTGCACTGACGAACGAGCCGGAAACGCTCGTTTTATGGCGATTGCCATGGGGGCTTGCAGGAAACGCGCCAGCTATTCGTCCAGGCTGCACCGGGCCTGCCCGACAAGAGCCGGGAGGAGAACATGCCCAGAGCCGGTATTCGAACCGGAACCCAGGCCACCCCAAAAAAACGGACGAAAAAAAACCAGGCCGACATGGCCTGGTTTCTTCGACTGGCGGGTCAGTCCGGCAGCCAGCCCCACAGCCAGTGCTGCAGGTTGTCGCTGCGCAGCATGAAATCGCGATGCACCGCTTCGCGCAGCTCATCGCCCATGCGATAGCTGGCGGCCGGGTCGGCCAGGTGCATGCGGATCGCCTGCAACCACTCCTCGGTGCTGTTGCTGTAGACCCTGGTGCACGGCAGGAAACCGCGATAGGCCTCGGTGTCGGTGCAGATCACCGGGTAGCCGCAAGCACCGTACTCCAGGAGCCGCAGGTTGCTCTTGCAGTCGTTGAAGATATGGAACTCCAGGGGCGCCAGGGCCAGGTCCAGGTTCAGGCTGGCCAGCTTGTACGGATAATTCTGCAAGTTGATCGCCGGATAGAACTCATGCACATACGGACGCAGCTCATCAGGGCACATCCCGAAGAACACCCACTCCACGTCGTTGGCCAGCTCGCGCACCACATCGGCGATGATTTCCAGATCGCCGGTATGGCTGGTGCCACCGCCCCAGCCCACCCGTGGCTTGCTGGAAGTAGCCCGGCGACTGGTCAGGGTCGCCCAGGGGTCCGGTGCGAGCATGTTGGGCACCACCCGGATATCGCTGTGCATGCTGGACAACGCGTCGGCCAGGGGTTGGGTGGTCACCACCACCCGATCGCACAAGGCGATGCCATCACGCACCATTTGCTCGGTATTGGCAGGCTTGTTGCGGGTGTGGCTGTTCTTCTTCGGCGCACTGATCACATAGTCGTCAAGCTCGTAGATCCGCAGCGCGCTGGAATACTTTTTCATGCGCAGGATGTCGTTGACCGCCCCCTCGCTGTAGCGTCCTTGAAGCACGATGGTATCGGGAGACAGACGCTCGATCTCGACCGTCGAGGGCGACTCGTAGGACACCCGGGCGATCACCCGGCCGGACTCCTCCAGGGCACTGAGCGGCCCAGTGACCCGGTAATGACCGGCTGCGGTGCTGTTGACCGGCAATCCCAGGATCAGGGGCAGGTCACGACTGCTGAACGGGTTCCAGTTGTTGCGCAACGTCGGCTCCAGGCTGAAGCTGGAGAACCCCAGGCTCAAGGCCGGATTGTAGGCCGGATCACGGGCGATCCTCGGCAACCAGCGGCTATGGAAGATCTCCTGGTCGACCACCTGCGCCTGCTGCGCCACAGACCTCTCGACCTCCGAGGCGGCCCCCCGCATCAAGGTGGCATAGGGAGTCCAGACCACCAGGTAGCCACTACGGTCGATTCGCAGGCACAAATCGGCAGCCCCCAGAGCCCCAGTGAAATCCTCCTGGTCCAGGCCACCAACACTGTCGAAGACCTCCTTTCGCACCATCAGGCAATCGGCACTGACCGCACTCCAGTTCTGTACCACCTGCAAACGCTGCATGTAGCCACGGGCACCGAAGGCTTCCCCGACGAAGGGCGAGCCCACCGGGCCGGCCAGCCCCAGTACCTGCCCGGCATGCAGGATGGAGCCATCGTCCGCCAGGATCCGCGCTCCCACCACCCCCACTTCCGGACGCTGGGCCTGGTTGAGTAGCTCGTCCAGCCAGTCGCCGCTACAGATCCGCGCATCATGGCTGAGCAACAGCAGGTACTCGCCACGGGCCTGGGTCGCGACGGCGTTGATCAAGGCCGCCTGCCCGGCGGGGCCGTCGTAGGGCAGCACGCGCAGCAAGGAAGCCCCCAACTGCGCCATGGCCGTCAGCCAGCCGGCCATGGCCGGATCGCGACTACCGGAATCCACCAGCAGAATCTCGTAGTGGTTGTAGGCCGTCTGCTCGACCAGGCTTTCGACGCAACGCTGCAAGGTGGCCAAGGAATCACCACAAGTAACGATGATCGACACCAGCGGACGTTTGCCATGCAAGTAATCGATGCGATTGAGCAATGGCAGATCATCGTGGCAGATCCGGTGCTCCACGCCGATACGCTGCAAGTGGGCACTCACCAACCCCTCGCTGGCCTCTATCACCTGTGGCCGCGACAACCATTGGGCGAAGGAAAACTCCGACTCCAACTGGATCTCGGCGATATGCTCGATGGCCTGCGGCCCTGCGGCTTCCACCAGGCGCCAGAGCAGATCGTGGGCAGCCAGCTCGCCGCGAACCGGATCGAACCCGCCCTCGGCGAGGAAACGCTCACGGGAGAAAGCCAGGGCACGCCCGACATAGGGATAGGAACGCATGAGGTCGAGGTTGAAATCAGGCTTGAATACCGGCTCGGTGGACTCCCCTTCCACCAGAGCTCCCTCGTCGCTGTAGGCGCAAAGCATTGCCGGGTCATGGGCAATGCGCTCGGCCAGCACCAGCAACGCCGAGGCCGACAGGCGATCACCGGCCTGCAGCAAGTAGAACCAGTCACAGCCTTCCAATTGCGGCACCAGCTCATTGAGCTGCCGGGACCAATCGCTGCGCAGGGGTTGCTGGAGTAGCCATGGCCGCTCCGGGCAATCGGCCCCGGACAGCAACAGCACCGCCCGGGGCGGATACAACTGGGCATCCAGGCTGTCCAGGGTACGCTCGAGCGCCTTAGCGGAACCCTCGACATCGAGGATCACCGGCACGATGCGCACCTGCCGCGGCCAGCTCTCGATACGCTGGGGCAGGTGTCGCCGCTCGGGTTTGGACAAGCAGCGATTCGCCAGCCACTCGCGATAGAACTCCTCGTAGCTCTGGCTCGCACCACCGACCCGCCCATGGATCACGGTCTCGCGATTGCCCAGCACCCGGGTCACGCACAGCTCTTGCCACTGGCGTGGCTGCACATGGGCCCGAACCAGGTCCACATAGCGCACCCAGCCGGAAGCCGGCGCCGATTCGCCGGCCCGCGCGGCCAGCATCTGCTTCAACCAGCCCCATTCGGTGCTGGCCAGCTTGAGCATTTCTGGAGTTCCGCTGAGGCGGCCAGGATAAAGCCGCTCACTGCTCAAGACGGTATTGAGCGCCACCAGATTGCCACGCCGCAACAGGCAGATGAACAAGGCCGTATCCAGCAGAGCGACAAAGCCGGCGCCTTCCTGGATCAATGCCGGCAGCAACTCCAGCACATCGGCACGGCGCATCAACGATGAACTGAAATTACCCAGGTAGCTACTCTGCCAAGCCTCGAGGATCGCCAGCATATCGTCGCCCTTGAACAGCGAGTCGCAGAGGGAAAAACAACTGTTTTCCACACGCGAGGGCAGGGCCGAGCTCCCGGCATCACTGAATATCCGCAGCCCGCACACCAGGCTGACCTCCGGATGCTCGGCCAGCGCCGGGGCTTGCAAGGCGATACTCGGGGCGAACAGACGATCGTCGTCGCAAAGAATCTTGAGCAGCTCTCCCCGGGCCTCTTCCACGCACCGCAGGATGTTGCGCTGCAACCCCAGGCGTCGCGGGTTGCGCAGGTAGCGCACCGGATGCGCCGGCTCCACCAGACCTTCGACGATACGCTGGATGTCATCGCCGGCGCTGTCGTCGCACACGACGATTTCCAGGGGGTGGTAGCTCTGCGCCAGGGCACTTTCCAGGGCCTGGGCGAAAAAACGCGAATTGAAGGCGGGGATGACGATGCTAACGAGGGGCGCTTGGTTCACGGCGGGAAACTCTCGAGCGGCGAGCCTGGGCAGCAAGGCCAGGACTGCGGAACCGCTTGTAGAAAGACGGTTGGTGGCTCGACGGCCGTGGCGCCCCGCTCAGGGCGCCACGGGCCGGGCTCAGCCCTGGTTGAACAGGCCGAGCTGGCTGATCTTGCTGAAGGCCAGCTGCGAGGCCTGCAGCATGGTCTGTTGCAGGGTCAGGCGCGTCATCACCTCGGCAGGATCGGAATCGGCGATCGCCGAGCGGGTAGTGGTGTTGGCCGCCGCCAGGTTGGTATTGATCTCGACCTGGGTATCCAGGGCCGAACCACGGCCGCCCACCGAACTGATGCCGACCGTCAGCTGGTCGGTACCGCTGGCCAGGTTGGCCATGCCCGAAGCCAGGTCGGCCAGTTGTTTCTGGATGGCCAAGGCGTTGCCGTCGGTCGGAGTATTCAAGGCGCTTTTCAACTGGCTCACGGTATCCAGGATGTTCTGGGTCTCGTGGGTGTTGACCGCGACGCTGAACTGGTCGTTGGCCGCCGGGGTACCGCTCAGGTTGAAGCTCACACCCGCCGCGGTAGCCACGTTGCCTGCCAGGGTGCCGGAAGATACCGGCTTGCTGTCGGCGGTCAGCGGCGCGGCATACAGATCGAAATCGGTGGCGCTGGTGAACTTCAGCACCGCCGAACCGCTGGGGAAGGTCGAATTGTAGTTCGCCTGGTTGGTCACGCTGGCGCTGGAGACCTGGGCGGTGCTGGGGTTAGCCGGGCCACGCGCGACGTTGAAGCTATCGGGCTTGGAACCCAGGCTGAAGGAGTACTGCGGCAGCAGCACGGCAGCATTGTCACCCGTCTTGAGGTTGACGTTCAGGTTCAGGTCGACACCACGGAAGCTCACCGACTGGTTCGGAGTGTTGCCGATCACGCCGCCCTGGCTGGCCTCGGCAGTCACGTCGTTGCCAGCGGCATCGGTGATCTTCAGCTGGGTGGCACTGACGAACGATATGCTGTAGGGCTCGCCCTTGCGGAAATCGGTGTTGTACTTGCCGGCGTTGGACATCTGGCCGTTGGACAGGAATACCGTGCCATTGTCAGGAACCGGCGCGGTCTGGGTGGTGACCTGGGTACGGCTGGTGTTCGGCGCCTTCTGGAATACGTCCCAGCCGGTGCTGTTGGCGGCCATCAGCATGGTATCGCCTACCGGCAGCATCAGGCTGCTCTGGTCGCCGTTGTAGCTGTAGGTGCCGTCGGAGTTGCGAGTGAACGGCGGCACGTCGTCCTTGGAGCCGCCGAAGATGTACTTGCCGTTGGCGTCCTGGCTATTCATCAGACTCAGCAACTGCTCTTCGATCTGCCCCAGCTCCGAAGCATTGGCCTGGCGGTCCTTGTCGGTATAACCAGCGTTGCCGGCACCGGCGGCCAATTCCTTGGCGCGAGTCAGGACATTGTTGATGCTGGTCATCACCGATTCGGTCTGGCCCAGGGAGGCCTTGATCGAAGTGGTATTGGTCTTGTACTGGCCTAGCAGCGAAGCCTGCTGGTCCAGTTGCAGCAGGCGCGCCGCGCCTACCGGGTCGTCGGCCGCGGTATTGATCCGCACCAGGCTGCTGGCCTCTTCGCTGCTCTTGACCACGTTGGAGAAGTTGCGCTGGTAGTTGGAAGCCGAAGTCTCGAAGAACTGAGCAGTGGAAATACGCATGGGCTACGGCTCCTTAAAGGCTGCTGATCAGCGTGCTGAAGATGGTTTGCGCGGCCTTGATGATCTGCGAAGACGCGGTGTAGTACTGCTGGTACTTGACCAGGTTGCCGGTCTCGTCATCCAGGTTGACCCCCGACAGCGAATCACGCGCGCCCTTGGCGTTGCTCAGGATCACCCCGTTGGCGGCCGAATCGAGCTTGGCCTGGCTGGCCTTGGCGCCGACGTTCTCGATCAGCTTGCCGTAGGCATCCACCAGGGTGATGCCCTTGCTCGCCGAACCGGTATCGACGGTCTGCTTGCTCTGCAAGCCGGCCAGCGCCAAGCCGTTGCGGTTGTCCGAAGAGCCGGCGCCGTTGACCGAGATGTTCATGCTGTCGCCGGAGTTCGGCGCACCCGCCACATCCATCTTCACCGCGAAGGTTTTCTGCACACCGGCGCCATCGAGGATCGGCGCACCGCTGGCATCGACCATCTTGATGTTCAGGTTGAGGGTATTGGTCTGCCCGGGAACGATGGTGCCACTGCCCATCTTCGTGCCCTTGGCATCGAAATAGTCGTAGGTCTGGCTGCCGCCGGCAGGTGCGTTGAACACCACTTTCACCGGACCGGAGTTCTTCAGTGCGGTCTGCATTTCCAGCTTGGCGGCCGCGTCGTAGTTGTCGATCGGCGTTACCAGCGATGGCTGCGAGCCGATGCTCAGCGAGCTCTTGACCCCGGCGGCGATCTCGGCCTTGAGCGGCGCGGCGATCGCCAGGCGCTTGGCATCGGTCATCTCGGTCTGGATCGCGTTCGCGGCATTGCGGGTCGGGGTGATCTTGAAACTGTCGCCCACGGCAGCGCTGCCATTGAGCTTCAACGCGAAGCCATCGATGACCGGCGGTGGGTTGGTGGTGGTGCTGAAGGAGCCCAGGTCAGTGCCATCGGAACGCTTGACGCTGTAGTCGGTCGGGCTACTGAAGGTCACCGTGTAGTCGCTGGTGGTCAGCTTGCCGGAATCCTTGATGGTGACATCGAAGTTGCCCGAAGCGGTGTTGTTACCGGCGCTGGCGATGCTGCGCTGGCTGATCAGGCGAGCGCTGTTGATGTCATTGA
Source organism: Pseudomonas sp. MSSRFD41 (assembly GCF_014230245.1). NCBI lineage: Bacteria > Pseudomonadati > Pseudomonadota > Gammaproteobacteria > Pseudomonadales > Pseudomonadaceae > Pseudomonas > Pseudomonas sp. MSSRFD41. Next base: position 120,302 of record NZ_JACKZK010000018.1, read on the forward strand.
ACAGATTGCCACCGAACTCACCGTTCTTGTCGATGCCCTGGGCCATCTGGCTGTTCATCTGGTCGGCAACCACCAGGGCCACGCGCCCCAGCTCGTTCATCGCCGGGTCCAGCACCTCGCTGCGATAACGCAGCAGGCCGCCGATCTCGCCACCGGTGGTGAGATTGGTGATGTCCACGGTGCTGCTACCGCGGTTGATCTGCAACATGGAACGGGTCGGGTCGTTCTTGCCCGGCACCACTTCCAGGGAGTTGGCGCTGTTGCCCATCACCAGCGGCTGGCCGCTGCCCAGGTACAGGTCGACGCTGGAGCCACGCTCGGACACTTGCACACCGATGAAGGTGGACAGCTGGCGCACGGTCTCGTTACGGGCGTCGAGCAGGTCGTTGGGCATGCCCTTGCCGTCGCTCGACAGCTCGGAAATCTTCTGGTTTAGCTGGGCCACGGTGGTGGCGAGCTTGTTGACCTGGTCGGCCATGGTCGACAGGTTGCCGTTGATCGTGTTGTTCTGCTCTTTGAGCTGGCTGGAAACCGAGTTGAAGCGATTGCTCAGCGCCTGGGCATCGCTGAGCAGCAGCTGCCGGGAGGCTTCATCGGTAGGCTTGGCATTGAGGTTCTGCACCGAGGCGAAGAACTTGGTCAACGCGCCAGTCATGCCGGTACCGGTCTCGGAGAGCAGCTTGTCGATCGGCGTGATCTGCTGCTGGTAAGCCGCCACGTCGCTATTGAGCGAGGTCGCGGTACGCAGCTGGGCGTCGAGGAAGCTGTTGTACACCCGGCGCACGTCAGCCAGGGTGGTGCCGGTGCCGATGAAGACGTTGCCGAACTGGCTGGAGGCCTTGGTGCCCTGTACGGTCTGCTGCCGCGAATACCCGGCGGTATCAGCGTTGGCGATGTTGTTACCCGTGGTCATCAAAGACGATTGGCTGGCAGCCAGCCCGGACATCCCGATATTGAGCAAACTCATGATTCAGACCTTATAAATTCGTGGGAGCGCCTGCCGCAGCGTAGTTCTGGTAACTCTTCATCTGCTTGGCTATCTGCGAAATCTTGCTTGCGTAATCCGGGTCGGTTGCATACCCGGCTTTTTGCAACTCGCGAACAAACTGTTCTGGTTTATCGGCCACCTTCAGCACTTCTTGATAGCGATTATTGCTCTGCAGCAAGGTCACCAGATCGTGGAAGCTGTCCTGGTACGAATCGTAGGAACGGAACGCCGCCGTCTCCTTGACCATCTGACCGTTGCGAAACTCGCTGGTGATCGCCCGGGCCTGGGCGCCCTGCCAACTGCTGCCGGCCTTGATCCCGAACAGGTTATGACTGCTGCGACCATCCTGCTGGCGCATGACCGACTTGCCCCAACCGGTTTCCAGGGCCGCCTGGGCCACCAGGTAGCGTGGATCCACACCAATACGCCTGGCCGCCTGCTCCGCCATCGGCAGCATGGTGGCGACGAACTCATCGGACGATCCGAAGGCACGCTTGGCCGGCGCCAATGGTGGCTGGGCCACGGCCCGGCCATGGATGCGCATCTTGCCCTGGGACGCGGCATACCCTTGGTTGACCCGCCACTCACCCCGTAACACCGCATCGGCGGCCGCGCTATTGCGGGTAGGCGCGGCGTTCTGCGCAGTGGCTTCCACACCTCCCGCCGAAGGCACGATGCCGGCCAGCAGGCGATCGGTGAGCTTGCTCGGCAGCGATAAGCGCCGCTGGTTGAGCAAGGCCATGTCGTTGTGGGCCAGGCTGGTACGTACCGGATCGGCAGTACGCGAGGCCCACAACGGCCGCTGGCCGTTGAGCCGGCTCAGCGGACCATCCTGGGCTGCGGTACCGGCGGCGATCGGCGTCGGCGTGGCGACTGGCGCAGCGACCGGCGGTGCCGAGGTCAGCCCGGTGGGCGCCGCCCTTGGCTTGTTCTGCATCATCTGGCGCACCAGCACGTTGGCCAGGCCGATACCGCCACCCTCGCGGGACAAGGACACCGCCAACTGCTGGTCGTACATGTCCTGGTACTGCTTGGTGGTCGGGGTATTGAGCGGGTTGTCCTGGGCCAGCACATCGGTGGCCTTGCGCATGGACTTGAGCATTTCGTTGAGGAACAGCGACTCGAACTCCTGCGCCACCTTGCGCACGTTGGCCTCGCTGTTCGTGTCGCCAACCTTCAGTTGCTGCAGGCGATTGAGGTCGGAATAGGCTCCGGAGTCACCACTGGCGACCAGACCGCTCTTATGTATATCCATGGCCACCCCTCAAATCACGATCAGGTCGGCCTGCAAGGCGCCGGCCTGTTTCAGGGCTTCGAGAATCGCCATCAGGTCGCCTGGCGCCGCCCCCACCTGATTCACCGCCCGCACGATCTCGTCGAGGGTAGTGCCCGGACCGAACTTGAACATCGGCTTGGCCTCCTGCTGGGCATTGACCCGCGAGCGCGGCACCACGGCGGTCTGGCCATTGGACAGGGGACCAGGCTGGCTGACGATCGGATCCTCGGTGATGGTCACCGTCAGGCTGCCGTGGGTCACCGCCGCAGGCGAGACCTTGACGTTCTGGCCGATCACGATGGTGCCGGTGCGGGAATTGATGATGACCTTGGCCACCGCCTGGCCCGGATCGATCTCCAGGTTCTCCAGGATCGACAGGTAGTCCACCCGCTGGCTCGGGTCCAGCGGTGCAGTCACGCGGATCGAACCGCCATCGATGGCCTGGGCCACGCCCGGGCCGAGCATGTCGTTGATCTTGTCGACGATGCGCTTGGCGGTGGTGAAGTCCGAACGATTGAGATTCAGGGTCAGGCTGTTGCCCTGGTTGAAGCCACTGGGCACCGCTCGCTCCACCGAGGCCCCGCCCGGGATTCGCCCCGCCGATGGCACGTTGACGGTGATCTTGGAACCATCCCGGCCTTCGGCATCGAAACCACCCACCACCAGGTTGCCCTGGGCGATGGCGTAGACGTTGCCGTCGATCCCCTTGAGGGGGGTCAGCAACAGGGTGCCACCACGCAGGCTCTTGGCGTTACCGATGGACGAAACCGTGATATCCACTTGCTGGCCCGGCTTGGCGAACGCCGGCAGGTCGGCACTGACCGACACTGCCGCGACGTTCTTGAGCTGCACGTTGCCCGATCCAGGCGGGACCTTGATGCCGAACTGCGACAGCATGTTGTTGAAGGTCTGCAAGGTGAACGGCGTCTGGGTGGTCTGGTCACCCGAGCCATTGAGCCCGACCACCAGGCCATAGCCGATCAATTGGTTGGAGCGCACGCCGGAAATACTGGCGATGTCCTTGAGCCGTTCGGCCTGGGCGCCGAGGGACATGGACAGCAACAAGGCGGCCGCCATCAGGTGCTTGAAATTCAACATAGTGCGCCTAGAAAGGGAACAGCGGGCTGAGGAAGAAACGATCGAACCAGCCTGGCTGGTTGGCGTCGGCGAACGACCCGGTTCCCGAATAGGTGATACGTGCATCCGCCACCCGGGTCGAAGACACGGTGTTGTCCGTGGCGATATCGTCCGCACGGATCAAGCCGGCAATGCGCACCAGCTCATCACCGGTATTGAGGGTCATCCACTTCTCGCCACGCACGGCGAGGATACCGTTGGGCAGCACATCGGCCACGGTGACGGTGATCGAACCGGTCAGGCTGTTGCTTTGCGCCGCCTTGCTATCGCCCTTGGTAGAGCGATCACCCTTGTAGCCGGCATTCAAGCTCAGGTCGCCATCGCCGAACGGGTTGTTGGTGTTGGGCACCGCGCCGAACAACGACGTCAGGCCGATGCTGTTGCTGCTGTTCTTGCTCGACGCCGAGTTGGCGCCCTTGCTGGCCGCGGTCCGCTCGTTCAGGGTGATGGTGATGATGTCGCCGACCCGGAACGCCTTGCGATCGGTATACAGGCTCTGCTCGAAGCCGGCCTGGTAGATCGAACCGTTGTTGGAGGCCGAAGGCAGCGGCGTGCGCGGCAACACTGGCGCGTAGTAAGGGTCATTGGGCTTGGGTGGCGGGGCGACACAGCCCGCGAGCACGGCACTCCCACTCAGCGCTAACACACAGATAAACCGATTCATGACCTTCCTCACGATGTTACCGGCACGTCATCGACTCATGACGGCCTCAAGACTTGATTACAGCTTCTGCGTTACGAACGACAGCATCTGGTCGGCGGTGGAGATCACCTTGGAGTTCATCTCGTAGGCCCGCTGGGTGGTGATCATGTTGACCATCTCTTCCACGGTGCTGACGTTGGAGGCTTCCAGGGTGTTCTGCAGCGTGGTGCCGAAGCCGTTCAAGCCCGGGGTGCCGATCTGTGGCGCACCACTGGCAGCGGTCTCCAGGAACAGGTTGTTGCCCAGCGCTTGCAGGCCGGCCGGGTTGATGAAGTCGGCGGTCTGCAGGTTGCCGATCACCTGGGACGCCGGGTTGCCGGCCACGGTGATGGAGACGGTGCCGTCGTTGCCCACGGTGAAGGTCTGCGCGTTGTCAGGTACGACGATCGCCGGCTCCAGGGCGAAACCATTGGCGGTGACGATCTGGCCATTGGAATTGAGGTGGAAAGTGCCGTCGCGGGTATAGGAAGTCGTGCCATCGGGCTGCAGGATCTGGAAGAAGCCACGGCCGTTGATCGCCAGGTCCAACGGCTGCTGGGTGGTCTGCAAGCTACCGGCACTGAAGTTCTTCTGGGTGCCGACGATGCGCACACCGGTACCGACCTGCAGGCCGGAAGGCAGTTCGCTGTCCTGGGTCGACTGGGCACCCGGCTGGCGCTTGATCTGGTACAGCAGGTCCTGGAACTCGGCACGGTCACGCTTGAAACCCGTGGTCGAAACGTTCGCCAGGTTGTTGGAAATAACACTCAGGTTGGTGTCCTGGGCGGACAGGCCGGTTTTGGCAACCCATAGAGCCGGAAGCATTCGATTCTCCTCGTGCGCCTGTTTTACGGCGCTAGGTACTGGTAATTAGCTGATCTGCAAGACCCGAGCCATGGCCTGGTCGTCTTCTTTGGCGCTGTTCATCATCTTGACGTGCAACTCGAACTGCCGGGACAGGGCCAGCACCGCGGTCATTTCTTCCACCGCATTGACGTTGCTCGACTCGAGGAAACCCGAGACCAACTGCACGCTGGCATCGGCCGCGGCGGGCTGGCCGTCCTTGGTCTTGATCGAGCCATCCAGGCCTTTGGCCAGGTTGCGGGTATCGGGGTTGACCAGCTTGATGCGGTCGACCTCGGCCAGCACCCGCGGACCTTCGCCCATGGCACGGATGGTGATGGTGCCATCCTGGCCGACTTCGATCTTCTGCTCGGGCGGCACGGCGATAGGACCACCGTTACCCATCACCGGCATGCCGTTGCCGGCACGCAGAACCCCCAGGGCGTCGACATTCAAGCTGCCGGTGCGCACATAGCTTTCGCTGCCGTCGGGACTCTGCACAGCGATCCAGCCCCGGCCGCTGACGGCCACGTCCAGGTCACGACCGGTCTCGACCAGCGAACCCTGGGAGAAATCCGTCGCCGGGCGCTCGCTCATGGCAAACGCCCGCGCCGGAAAACTGTCACCAAACACCGGCATCGCACGAGCCTGCTCCAGGTCCCGCTGAAAACCGTTGGTGGAGATGTTCGCCAAATTGTTGGCATGGGCCTTTTGCGCCAGGGCGTTCTGGCTGGCACCGGTCATCGCCACATAAAGGTACTTGTCCACTGTCGTTCCTCATCTGCCGGACGTTTGCCGCCCGCCGCTGTACTGGGCATGGCCTAAGCAATTTCTGCACCAACTTTCATTTTCGCCAGCACACACCATGCCAGCCGGGACTTTGGCGCAAGTCAGTTGATTTCAAGGAGGAACCCAGAGACGAAAAAACGGCGGACTTATGCCGCTACCGGCAAGTCCGGGTCGCGCCTCGGACAATTCCATGGCCGCGGGGCTTTGAGAACGGATCTTGCTAGGGACAGCGTCCGGCCATTGCGACTTCAGTTTGCGCAGGGGTGGCCGACACTCTAGCCAGTGACCGCCAAGGAGAACCGCTTTGAACCTGCACCTCAATCAGCTGAGAAAGAAAGCTGACTTCAAGGAAGCCATCTATTCAGGAGACATTTTCCTGGATACCCAACTGGCTACCGCCAAGGAACTATGCGAATTCGCCAAGGAAAACATCACCGCGGCCTTCGACGGCGAAAAGAATCACCAGGCCCTGCACACCCTGATGCCGGTGGAAGAATTCGTCACCCGGGTCACCCGCCTCAAGGGCCAGTTCACCAATAGCCAGCGCGTCAAGGAATTGATCCTCGGCTTCATCCACGAAGTCGGCCTCGATCCGCACGAGTACATCTTCGACGTGCCACGCCTGCGTGTCGTGCCCAACTACGACTACCTGCACGCCGGCGTCAGCTACGCCTACAAACCCCATCGTGACAGCTGGTACGGCAGCGTCGACTGCCAGATCAACACCTGGATGCCGGTCTACAGCATCACCCCGGACCAGACCATGATGATCAACCCGAGCTATTTCGATAAGCCGGTCCCCAACACCTCCAAGGACTGGAGCCTAAAGGACTGGATCAGCAACCAGCGCCACAAGGCCAAGGACAACCTGACCGAGGAAGTACGGGTCCACCCCGTCCCCCTGGGTGAGATCGATGCCTCATCGGAGATCCGTATCGCCGGCAACTGCGGCGAGATGCTGGTCTTCTCCGGCTCGCACCTGCACGGCACCGTCGCCAACCACACCGATCGCACGCGCTTCAGCGTGGATTTCCGCCTGATGCACCTGGACGACCTGAAACACAATCGCGGAGCCCCCAACGTCGACAGCGCCTGCCCAGACGTCGGCTCCGGCTTCAAAGACTATTTCCACGCCCACGACTTCTCGAATTTCCAAGGATTGCATTCATGACCAAACGTCGCCTCACCCCTGCCGAAGCCGAATACAACGCCACCCGTGCCGGGGTGCTCAAACGGGTCGACGCCGAATACGTCGCCGACGCGCCGTTCGTGTTCGCCAACCGCATCAACGTCACTGCGGCATTGTCGCGCATGGAACTGTTCAAGAAAGTCATGGACGTCCCCGGCGCGATCATCGAGTGCGGCGTGTACAAGGGCAACTCGCTGATGCTCTACATGCACCTGTCGATGATCCTCGAGCCCTATGCGATCAACCGCTCCATCGTCGGCTTCGACACTTTCGAAGGCTTCACCAGCATCAACAAGGATGAAGACCCGGCCGACATCAACGAAACCATGTTCTCCGACACCGACCAATCGCTGATCCAGGACATGATCGACGCCAACGACCTGCTGCGCCCGGTCAACCGCATTCCCCGCTGCGAACTGGTCAAGGGCGACATCTGCAAGACCGCGCCGGAATTCGTCAAGTCGCGTCCAGACCTGGTGGTGGCCATGCTGATCCTCGACACCGACCTGTACGAGCCGACCAAGGTCGCCCTGGAGACGTTCCTGCCCTACATGCCCAAGGGCGCCATCGTGGTTCTCGACGAAGTCGCCTATCGCAACTTCCCGGGTGAAACCAAGGCCCTGCGCGAAGTGTTCGACATGAACAAGATCGAACTCAAGCGCCTGCCGTTCGACTCCTGCGTCGGCTACTTCCACATCTGAAGCCCGACCCGCCCCATGAAAAAGCCCCGCTGCAGCGGGGCTTTTTCA
>NZ_JACKZK010000019.1:0-121755 GCF_014230245.1 Pseudomonas sp. MSSRFD41
CCCAGCGGCTGCTCAACGAATTGTCGCCATCACCGGTGACGGCGATCAGGGATTGATCGCCTTGGCTGCATGTCAGGCATATGTCAGGCAGACGCTAAGGTGAACCGTCAGGCTATTCGTGTTGGCCTAGTGTCAGTAGATTGCAATGCAAGACTAATTTGAAATAACTGTCCTGTTTTTTCCATTAGTCTTGGCGATGTATAGCGCTTTGTCGGCTGTATCTATCAAACTCTTGGGAGTGCCAAGCTCCCCTTCAGAGAGTGCGCTAATGCCAATGCTGATAGTGACTACACCCAATGGGGATTTAATGTGTTCAATATTAATTTTCTCTAGTTCAATTCGTATCTTTTCAGCTAGAAGGAAAGCCCCAATGTAGTCTGTGTTTGTAAGTACGATGGTAAATTCTTCTCCTCCATATCGAGCGGCAAGGTCGCCGCTCCGATTTACGTTATTTTGAATTATTAATGCCACGCTTTTTAAACATTCGTCACCCTGTACGTGGCCGTAGTGGTCGTTGTAAAGTTTGAAGAAATCAATATCAATTATGATAAGGCTTATATCATTATTTTTGCGTTTTCTTTGATTGATTTCGGTTTCTAAGAATAAGTCGAAATGACGGCGATTGGGGATTCCTGTTAATCCATCTTTTAGTGCCATTGATTTAAGTGCGTTGTTGGCTTTTATGTAATTTCTTTGGGATGCTTGTAAAGCTCTTTGTGTCTGTATTTGTTTTCTTATAAGTGTTGTTAGTCGATGGCCTGTAAGGCTAAGAATTAAAAGTAGTATGACGGATATTAATAGGCTGGCAAAAGACTCGCTTCGCCAGTCGGAAAGTACCTCGTTTCTGTCAAATGCGGCAAGGACCACTAGAGGGTAGCCATTAACGCGTCGAAAGCTTATTATACGTTTTACACCGTCTACAAATGATTTTATTGTTACGGTTCCTGAGTTTATATCAGGCTTTATCAGTGTGAATATTTCCCATTTTGATATGTCTAGACCAACTTCAGATTCGTGGAATGGTCTTCGGACTACAATAAGGCCGCTTGAAGTTACCAAGTTTATGATGCCATTTTTTCCCGTGTCTATCCCCTCGTAAAGACCGAGGAAATAATTAAGATAAATTGTTGCTATCGCTACCCCGGCAAAACTTCCGTCTGGATGGTTGATTCGGCGCGATACTGTCATGACCCAGTCATTTGTTGAGCGACTGCGTATGGAAGGGCCAATATAAGGTCTTGAGTCCGTATGGTCGCGATGATAAATGAAATAGTCTCGGTCTGAGTTGTTGGCGCCGACGGGGATACTGCCATTTGAATTCAGCAGCCAACCTCCTTGCTCATCATAGATGAAAAAGCCATGGATTTGAGGTAGCCGTTTTTGTTGTGATTCTAGTGGTTCTTCTAGCTTTCTCAAGTTGTCCGAGTTAATGCCTTCAGATTCGAGTTGCTCTTTCACACCTAACAGCACGGAATCCGCTTGGGTTAGAGTTGCCTCGATATTGGATGATAACGTTTTCGAGAGATTGGACATTTCGATTTCTTTGTCGTGCAAATGATACTCCAAAGAATTGAAAATCCCCCAAGCGCTTATCGCTATTAGAGAAATGCATACTATTGAAACGAAGAGAACTACATGCCCAACCTTGAGTTTGGCATCAGTCCACTCAGCGGTAAAAATTGAGGCTTTTTTTGTGAGCATTGCGTCCAGTCCTTAGACTCATGGGGCAGGCACTGAGTCTAGGATAAGGCGTTGACTTATGGGTGCGATTCATGCGGTCGAGCAGTAAATGTTTTGGATTGTTTTCAATCGGTATTGCTGCCATGCAACTTGGCCTCGGCCAAGCGCGGCGTTCCTTACACTGTAGACCCTGGGCCACCCCTAGCAATATCAGCGCCTAGGGCTTCAAGGCCGGTCTCAACGCTGAATACCTGGTCGACTCGGTCGAGCTGGTGTTTACCCAATCGGGCTGGAATACCCCCGTCGCTGGGGCTCGCCTTGGGCGGCTGGGCGGCCTGGTCCTGGCAGGCGAACTCCTATACGGCAAGGTCCTGGCCGAGGCGTACAGCACCGACCGCGAGCAGGCCGCCACGGCGGTGATCAATTGACAGGGCGAGCAGCAAGACGCCCGCCGGGCGCTCGAGGATCGCTTGCAAGCAAGCGATGAAACCCCACTACAAGGAATTACGCGATGAACAAGCGAACCAGGCTCGCCTGCGCGGCCAGCTGGCTACTGCTGATCTTCGGCTGTCAGTACTACTCAAGGCCACCCAGGCGTGATAGCTGCGGGATGTCAGCCGCCGGCGGCCTGATTCATGGAGCGGCGAGAGCCGAACTTGACTCAGCGGCTGCTCAACGAATTGTCGCCATCGCCGGAGACGGCGATCAAGGACTGATCGCTCTGGCCGCGTGCCAGAGTTATGTCAAAGAAATTATTTCAACGAATTAGAAAGTAGTGGTTGGTAGCTTCAACTTCCGTCGTGAATCTAAGCGCGATCGCCGCCGTTGGCTCTGTAATGGATTTGGTTTATCCGTTGAATAATACTAAATTGTTATATACAAAGTATATATTATGGATTATTGACTTAATATGGCTGTGTACTATATTTGTTAGCGCTTAATTGGACGTGATACTAACTCTCAAGGAGCAATACAATGCAGGCTACAAATTCTACTATGACTCATGCTGATTTCGAGTCTGTTATTGGTAATATTGCAAGTTTCTTTAAAGACGATAAATATGGGATGAGCCATCGCTCTGTAAACTATAGGGCAACCTCTGAAGAGATTGATGAGCTTTGTGAAAAGCTAGATCTTGTTTCTGTCGATAATGAATCGACTACAGAGGAAGAAGTTAAAGCAGTCAAGAAATTAAAGGATGATTGTAAAAATGATCTGACTGTCGATATCAAGCACTTCAATGAAGGAATTAATAAGCATACGAAGAGTTTTGAGTCATCGAAAAATCAGGATGATTTTAAGAAGCGAGTTCATGAGATTGCTGAAAGTGCCAGAGTTGCTACTAATAATATGATTAGTCATTGGGAGAAAAAATATTAAGTACTTATAGTAAGGGTTCCTCCATTCTTGATAAAGTTGGTAATGCTGTAAAGCGCGCTTTTGTTGAATGTTGCGCCGTGGCTGTAAAGGTGTACACAGAGGTGCTTAATTTCTTTGAGAAGATTATTGATAGTGTTGTTAATTGGTTGAAGCATGCTTGGGATTCTATAAAGAATTTCTTTGCTGATATTTATAAAACGATTTCGATTTTGCTTTAGCGGCAGCTAGATCCCGCTCTCGATTTAAGCGAGAGCGGGACTTCCGATAGCCATCTGCATACCGTTACGCTGATGTTGAGCATCTTCTGCTTGAATCTCTCGCCGCGCAGCACTCTGGCCTTATAGGGCATAGTCGCGATCAGCAACGCGCGAGCGGGAGACCTGGCAGCAGATGCTGATCAAAGCCGGGGAAGGGGAGTGACTTGCGAGCAGGCCTATGATGGCCTTGCCATGGGCTCGATCAGTTCTGCCCCGTGATTCCTGACGTTGCCGACGGCGGTGCTGACACGGAACCACTCGAACAACTCGGACGGTTCGCCTTGGTAAAGGGCCATCTGTTCGGCGCGCTCCTTGGGCGTTGCCGGGTCGAGCCACTCCCGGGCCAGGTCCGGCGCCAGGACCACTGGGCGCCTGTCGTGGATATCGACCATGCCGCCCTGAGCGTCGATGTTCGTGTATTCGATGCCGTTTATCCGCTGCCCGGTAATCACAAGATCATGGATCCGGCCGTTCGGCGTTGTGATCGTCATGCCGTCGATTTTCCAAGCGGTTCGGGTCATACGGAAAACCAGGCGCCGGTTTCCCCGCTCCCCAATGACTTGCGCGGCATAGCCATTTCTGTCTGCAGGATAATAGAGGGTGCCCGAAAGCTTCCCGATACTGGGTCCACCGTCGCGTGCGATCAGGTCGTAGAAACCCGACGGCATAAAGTCCGGCTCACAGTCGATCAGCGTTTCGACGGCGTGCCAGTACGCCGCATCGGCTAATTCGTCGAGTTCGAATTTCTCGGCGGCGCTGATGATTCTTTCGTCGAGCATGTCTTGCGAGAGGAGGCGGCACATTGAGCGATGCACCTCTGGATTGTTGAAGCGGCTTTCTTGGTCGTCGAGATATCGGCGCCATTGCGCCATCCGCTCGGCTTTCGCGCCTGGTGGGGGTAGGGGGTGACTCTTCATCGGATCAGACTACGCAACTGATACTGTGTTTATGTACAGTATCTGATGTGTAGCAAGTCCGCGATTCGAGGCGACGAGGTGTATAGGGAAGGAGTTGGTGTTCGTTCGGCAGGACGCCGGAAGGTGGGAGTTTTGTAACTGTTATCAAATAGTTTTGTAACGGAGCTAAGTCAACGCCAAACTGAGAGTACACCAGAAACAAAAAAGCCCTGAATAATCAGGGCTTTATCGTAGAGATTTGGCGGAGGCGTAGAGATTCGAACTCTAGGACCTGTTACAGTCGGCGGTTTTCAAGTCTGTATAAAAATCTATATAAAACATAAGGTTAGTTGTTTTTCGATTCCGCATTTGATCGAAGATTGATGCTGTACAAGCCGCAAAAATCAAGGGGTGCTGGTCTGGTTGCGGAAACGAAATTCGCTGTCATCGGGTGGGCTTCACGATCTCTCCTACCCGGCGATACACCGTTTCAGTGATGCGTTTATCGGTGTGCCCAAGAAGACGACTCGCGTGCCCGAGATCATCAATTTCGCTTGCGGCCTTCGGGCGGATATCTCGGAACTGAAACTGTCTGATGCTTATTGCTAGATGGGCGTCTTCTTGTTCAAGCGCGTTCGAGATCGCCACATTGCGAGCATCGTCAAACCGCAGGCGTAGCATAGCGGCGGTGACCTTCCGGCCGTCCTCGGTGACAATCAAATAGGGATTTCTAACTCCTCGCGCTTTGCGCTGTTTTACAAGCCTATCTATTAGCCTTCCCAGATCATTGCATTCATCTTCTGCCCCGAGTCGGATTCTGAGCTTTTTCGATGTTTTGCCTTGAGCAACCTGTAGAAACCCACCAATCACATCGGCTTCCCGCATCGAGAGTACGTCAGACGGGCGCTGGCCAGTAAGGTAGGCCAGATCCATTGCGTCCTTCAGTTCTGATACGGCAACTCCGTACACGGCATTCCAGATCGAGGCGTCGGCATAAAAGTCTCTAGGAGTTTCTTTGTTTTTGCGTACGCCTGCGGCCGGATTTTCCTTATCAGTGATCCCCCATTCCCTTGCGATGTTGTAGATGTGAGAAAGGAGCGAGATTTCGCGGTTCCCCCTGACTTTTGCCGTCCGCTTGTCGCGGTATTGGGCTATCACCTGAGGCGTCACGGCGTCTATTGGTGCGTCGTTAAATGCCTTCCGCAGTTGGGTAAGTGAGAGAAGGTTATCGCGCTGGGTTCGTGGCTTCTTAGCCGGGATAATCTCTGCTTCGTATCGATCAAAAACCAGGCCAAGCCTAGTGTTCTTCTTCGGGAGTGGCTTGCAGTCAAGCTTCGCCCATTCTGCTTTCGCAATATCTAGATCTCCACCCAGTGGAATCTCCTTGCGCCTCCCTGACTCATCCCTCCCGTCGTAGTAATAACCTACCCACTGCTTCCCGCCCTTGAGTGTCCTAACCCGCCGCAGCATTCGCGGCGGCAGGTCTCTGTTTTCTGTCTTTCTTGGGCGCATTCCTTACCCCACACGCGAAAGATCAAGTGACCAGGCCTCGGCGGCCACGTTATCGGCGGATGGCTTGACTCCTGCCAGCTTCATTCGGGCATACACTCGCCCAACCACAGGGCGTCTTGCGCCTGTTAGGACGAACTTCCACCCGTTTTGATTGAGCCAGTCCAGTTGCTTTGATGGAATCTGGTATCCAGTGATGGCTGCCAGCTCTTCCTCGGCGAGCGTTTCGCTTTGAATTTCCATGTTGTTTCTCATGGCTTTCCTCCCAGGGCGTCGGCCACAATCTCGTCGAACTCCTCAATAGCGAGAGGCACTGGTGGCTTGCCATCGAGGAGCTGGGTATGAAGCCACTTGATGCCCTGGTAGGTGACGGCGACATGTATGTCACCGACGATTAGCTGGCAGGGCTTACCACTTGCAGCGGCGTCTTCCATCGTTTCCCGTAATTTTGAGTAGTAAGTCATGGGCATGATCAGGCGAGCCGTTGACATCCTTCCTTCTGCGAAATAAGCCTGTATCGCATCACCATAATGCGTGTCTGGATTGTCTAGCACTTCTTCTAGCAGTCGTTCGGCGTAGCGAAGTCGAAGGGCTGCAGGCTCTTTCTTCCATGTCTCATGCAGCGAGTCGCCATGACAGAAGTGATTGGGGGTTGCAGGCTGGGCGAGGAGGGATTGCAGCTCATTCAGGTAATCGCAAAACTCCTTATATTCCATGCGCCCAAATGCCATATTCGCCAGCTTGTCACGGGGCACGTTGACGGTTGGTGTATCTTCAATCTTGGTGCGGAGTTCCGTGCATGTTAGGTCGAACTGATCGCCGCAGAACTGACCGCAGCTTGAGCATGGAATGGGTTCGTTACTCATGGCTCGTGCCCTCGGCGCGGTAGGGCTCGCCGCACTTGCTGCAGCCTTTGGTAAACGGGATGAATTCGTGCACACATTCGGTAGGCTGGCCTCCTGGAGCGGTCCGGTCGTCGAGACAAGTAGCGGCACTCGGCTCCGTGCTGGCGCATACACCGTTATCCTTGAAGTGGGTAATTGGTACGTTGCGCTGGCCACAGCGGGCGCAATCGATACCGGTACAGCTGCAGGGCGGGCGGCCCTGGTTGCATTCGCACATGGGTTTCCGGCTCATGCTCCACCTCCTACTTCTTGCCCGGGCATGCTAAAGGCGATGGCCAGCGGGCGAACCCACACCGGCACGCTGCTAAGCGTGAATGTTTCGCCCATTTCGTTAAGCATCAGCGTACTCAGCATCACGTCGGCTATGGCCTTGCCGGCCTTGCGTGGAACAGCGTTCCCGATGCGCTCGCGCCAGGCGCCGTCGTTGTTGCCGTGCAGCACGAAGGGTTTGCCGACCGACTCCAGGGCGCCGGTGTGCCGATTCGGCTGCCACATGTCCTCGGGATCGAACATGGATTGCAGCGCGGCCAGCTCTAGCGTGGTGAATGGCCTGTTCCAGGTGTTCGACGGACTACGGATCACGCACGCCAAGCGGTCGTTGGCCGCCGGCATCCGGTTGTCAGCGACGGACCAGCGGCCGTTGTCGTGGCGAGCGTTCGCCGATACTGCGCCGGCGCTGCCGCCCCATTCGACAACCCCGTAATGTCCTCCGGTGAGGTAGGCGTCGCCCTTCTTGCGATTGAGAACGCGAGGATCTGCGACGGACTGCCAGCCGCCTTGCACTCCTTTTCCGCCTGCGATGATGGTGCCTGCGAAGTTAGCGAACGGTACAACCCGGTAGTTGTTGGAATGGCGTTTCCAATTCGGGCGTGGATCGGCCACGCTGAACGTGCCCTGGCCCGGGCTACGCTGCCCGGTGACGACCCCGCAATGCCTTTCCCATGGGACCACGCCGAACTGCGCGTACTCGACCGAGCTGGTGGGGCGCGGATCTGCTACCGAGTAGTTGCCGTTTGTGGGTGTGTTGCGGCCGGCAATGACGCCGGTTGCATCTTCCCAACGGTTGACGCCGAGGTATCCCGCTCGGTACTCCGGAACGATCAGGAAGTCTCGCAGGAACCCATCCTCAACGTTCAGGCGGTTCAGTGAGCGCCAGTCTTTCCCGGGCTCCACAAGCGCAAGGCGAACCCAGGTTTTCCAGTGCAGGGCGGGCACGCGGTGCATGGGGCCTGCCAGTTCGATATCGCCCGCCAGGGGCATGCGCCCGAGGATCTCGCCAACGCCGCGCAGGCGGTGTTGCTGAGGCTGGTACAGAAACGCCCGGACTTTCTCGATATGCCGGGCCACCAGCAAGAAGCGCTTGCGGCTTTGAGCCAGGCCGGCGATTTCCCCGCAGTCGTGGACCGTCTCGTTTACTGCGTAGCCGTAGTGTGCAAACAGCTTAACGATCTGGTCGAGAAGGTGCCGGCCGCGTGACGCAAGGCGAGGGACGTTCTCGAACACAATCAAGCTGACGGGGTTATGTTGCCAGGCTTCAAGCATCAGCCAGACGCAACGAAGGGTCAGCTGATTGAGGGCCTGGTACTTGGGTGTCAGGCTCATTGACTCCGGCAGTAAGCCACTGGCGCCTTTGCATGGGCTGGAAATGAATACGGCGTCCGGATCTTCGTTCCCGGCGGCGCGGCGAATATCTTCGGCGGTTGCCTCGATCCAGCCTGCAGGTGGCTCCGTCCCGTGGAAGGCGGTGTACTGCTCGCGGGTGAACAGATCCCGGAGCGTACCTTTCACTCCAGTGAGGTTTTCGAAGTCGGCCAAGCCTGCGGGATCAACGTCAACCCCGCCCAGGCAGCGCCAGTTGCCGAGCATTTGTGCGATCTGCAGTGAACTGTCGTTGAAGCCCGCAGCACCTGAGCCCAGGCCGCAGCAGAACCCGAAGTGGGTATAGGTACGTTTAGCGAGCATGATTCCCTCCTTGGTCGTTCTTGTCCGCACGTTCGGCCATGTGGCCCTGCAGGTGCGTATACCCCTCGACAAGCTGCGCGGGCGGGCGAACCTGAGCGATCAGCGTTGCATCAGGGTTGGCTGCCTCGCGCAGCTTTTCGTGGGGTGTAAGCGCCTCGGTGGTGCTGCTGCAAGGAACAGTAATGCCTGCTGCTGCGCAGCAGAGGCTGTTGTTTACAGGCGCGGCGATCCTGCTGGCGTTGCAGAGCAAAGCGGCCTGGCCCTGGTGGTGGATCTGTTCGGCCTGCATGCCGCTTTTCTCTGGCGTCTCGATCTTGAGGCGATCCATCACGCGACCTCCTTGGCCAGGTCTGCCAGTAACAGAGCGTTGTCGGTGTTCTTTTGCAACTGGCGGAAGGCCTCGCTGCCGAGCAGGGCCTTTGCCTGCCGTTCAAACTCTTTCCGGTAGCGGGTCAGGGCGCGTAGTTCGGCGCTGGCTTTCTGGTGCTGCTGGTGCAGCTCGCCGGCTGCCTGGGGCGAGAGGCGTAGCAGTACGGGTGGGCGGCTCATGCGGCTTTCTCCTGCTCGGCTGGCTGGAGTAGGGCGGCCATGGCCAGTAACTGGTCCCGTTGGATGTGGGCGTTTCTCTCAAGGCCCTTGCAAGTGCGGAAAGCGCTGAACGCTCCGGCCGCTAGGCGCAGTGTTTCGGCGATGCAGAGCAGGTGCTGCCGGTCCTGTTCGCCGAGCTGTGAGGCGGACAGTGCGCGCTTGTAGTGGCCATAGAGTGTTTGGTAGTGCTCTTGGGCCTGCTCAAGCTGTAGCTGTTTCTCGCGTAAGGCTTCGGCGCTGTCCGCGTGTTGAATTGCCTTGCCTTCCTCTATGCCTGCTTCTTGGCCGTTGAGTTGACCGACAAGGTAGCCGACTCCGAAGACAAGTCCGCTGGTGATGATCAGGCCGATCAAGGCGAAGATCTGCATTTGTGTCATGTGGTGCGCTCCTGGTTTGCTTGGCTGGTGGTGGCAGCCGTTGGGTTACTGGGTTTGCTCGGGGGTGTCCGTTTGTTGCTTGGCCCGTTCTTCGTCGGCCTTGTAGGCGCGAATATCGATCAGGGCGGCAACGTGACGGATATCCGCGTACTTGAGATCCTTGCGGCCGATTCCGAAGGTGAAGACAGGTAGGTCCAGGCGTCCGGTCCGTAGGTGTTCGGTGAACGTCTCTTCGTTCAAGTTGCGGAAATACTGCACGCGCAGCTTTTCCAGGGGGATCAGCATGTCTCCGAAGGTGCGATACAGCATTTCGACAGTGGTCGGGTCTGGTGGGGGCAGTAGCCGTAACGGGAGCTGGTCAGTGTGGGGATTCATGCCGCTACCTGTTTGCAGAGGTCATAGGCCTTGTTGCGAAGGTCTTGCAGCACTTGTTCCGGGGAATGGCCATATCCGGACAGGATTGTTTCGTCGCCGCCAAACCCGTGTGGGTTGTGCAAGTGGGCGGTCATCGTGGGTGTTGAGTTGCCGTATAACCTGATAGTTGTGGAAACGCGGCTGTTCGGGTTCAGCGCGGCGGTATCCAGTTCGGCCGCTAGCAGCGATACGGCCGCATGCAGCACCGGAAGGCCTGCCAGGGCTGGTGTAGGAGAATCAATGGAGATCCCGGCAGCGCTGCACACCAGCTGCGCGAAACCTTGGATCTGTTCGGCGGTCCGGTCAGCGGCCTTGGTGGCTAGCAGCGTGTTCAGCGCTTGATCAATCAGTTTGTGATCCATGGTCTTTCTTCCTTTTCGGGTGATTCCAGGTGATCAGGCAATGGGCTTTGGTCAGCTCCCGCAGATGCTCCGGAACCTCAAGAAGCGCAGCGTTGCGCTCCTCTTTGGTCCGTAAAGCGAGGATCTGGCGGGCGTACTGTCTAGGCCACGTCACGGCGGTCTGCCGGGATGGCAGGAAGATCGAGCCCTAGTTGCTCCGCAAGCCACGGAATGCCGGCCTGTCGAACCCGCGTTGACTGGCTGTATTGCATGCCTAGCTTCGGGTGGAACCACTGGCCTTCCTTGGTTCCCAGGTATTCCCGGTCCCGTGTTGGGTAGGCTGGTAGGCACTTGGCATTGAGCAGGTCTTTCTCCCGCATCAGGGCGATCAACTGCGGCCGGGTGATACCGAAGTACCGGGCCGTTTCTTTAAGGTTGCGATCCATGGCGGTCCCCTAAGCAGCGTGCGCGGCGGGAGTCGCCAGCGCGGCCAGGTGGTTGATGGATTCGCAGGCGGCCTTGTAGATCTCTGCATCGGAGCCGTGGATCGTGAAGCATTTGGTTCGTGGGCTTCGGTGCCCGATGCTGAGAATAATGGTCGCGCCTGCACGGCTCCGGGTGCGGTGGATCGCTGCCCTGATTGGCAGCGAGAAACCCATATCAAGGTCAAGGAATCCGCCCAGGCAGACCAAGCCGAACACCCGTTCGCGTAGCTCTGCGCTGAACTTCCCATACTCGCGCTCGGCGTGCGGGAGTGGTTGTAGCTGGGCAGTCGTGTCGATTGGGCCGTTGGCCACGTCCTCGATGAAGTCTGCCAGCTTGAGGTGGGCTTTCTTGTCGTTGGCCAGGGTCAGGGTGTGGCGCTCGTTACCCATTTCCACGACGAAAGAGCTTTCGACGGGGCCGCGGTCAACGTTCAGGCGAAACCTTAATGCCGTGCGCTCAGGTGAGTTGCGCAGCGTGTGGTTAAAGGTTTGGCTCAGGTTGACCTGGGCTTTGAGCAGCTGCAGCGTGCGGTTGTCGATTGAAAATCTGTTCATGCCGCGCTACCCCCGCCGTTCGGACCAAAGGGGGCGCAGTGGTGGGGTTGGGGCTTCGGTTTGAGGGGGATGTAAGGGCAGCCGAATCGTTGCGCCAGACGGCGGATCTCAAAGATTCGATCAGGGTTTGCAGCGGCCGGGTGGACGTACAGTGATGCATTGGTGTGCATGGTGTTGCCTCGCTCTGTGGTGGAAGAGTGAGGCAAATATCACGCAATGTGCTTTAAAGGTCAACACATATTGTGTTAGCCGTCCGTTGCGCTATGGAGAAATCGTGATGATTTCAAGATTCCCCCAATTAGATGAATCTGTATGACTTCATTTTCAGGCAGGTGAATGGTGGCCTGTTCTGCATTGATGCTATCGAGTCTATACATGCCATCGCGTAGGTAGATGAACTCTTTGATCATGCTTTTACCGGAGGTCGTTTTAACCATAACCTCATCGCCACTATCGAAGCCTTTGCTGGGTTCGACTAGAACGAATTCTCCGTTTTTGATCCTAGGCAATAGGCTGTCGCCTGTGACCTTGAGGCCGTAGGCGTCGGGGTCATCGCTATGGATGTTCAGGAAGCCGTCCCCTGAGCCGGTGGGGAGCGACAGCGCTTCAAAATATCCCTCAGCGCCTAACTGTGCGCTGCCTATAACCGGAACTTTCCCCGCTTTTGCCCAGCCGATGTTACTTCCTACTGGCTGCCCTTTGTCGCTGGTGCGCCCGTACTCTCGCGCAGAACGATCTTCGGAGCGAACTCGGCCCTGTATATGGTCTGGTAACGAACTGAGTTCGGAGCGATCACGTCCGGCAACTAGATCCGGCAGTGATACGCCAAGGGCGGTAGCAATTATTTCAAGATCTTGAAGGTTGGGCTGCCGGGTTCCTTTCTCATAGTTTCCGATTCGTGATTGGGAATCCCAGCCGCAGGCATGGGCAAGCGCCTGCTGGCTCATGCCTAAGACTTTTCTTAATTGCTTGATGCGATTTCCTAATGTGTTCATAGGCATTTTTTACCACGATATGAGATTTTTTCTCAGCACGCATCGTGTTGTAATGTTCACGAATCGTGTTTATTATGGCGCTGAGTTTAAGGAGGTCTCTGGATGAACCTTATAGCTGTTTATAGAGATAGAGCCGGTATCAAACAAATAGCGCTTGTCGCTGAGCTTGGCTGGACGCAGACGCGGCTGAGTAACTATGAGGCCGGGCGCCGAACGGCTGGTCTAGCTGAATGCCGATCCATTGTTCGGGCGCTAAACAGGCTCGGGGTGATCTGTTCACTTGATGACGTATTTCCCCCTGACGCTGAGGTTGCGTGCGCGGCGTAGAAAAAAGGCGGCCTTAAGGCCGCCTCGTTCCTCCCGGTATACACCACCACAGTGTTGCCGGGTCGCGGTTTGAGTAGGCGCGCACACCACATGCAAAAACGTCTACTGATACCGCGCTTCAAGGCTTGGATGCCTTGGGTTGCTGCCTTTCTCCACCACAGATAGGGCAGCTGTTGCGCCGGGGGCAAACAACGGATTGTTCGCCTCGGCACGGTGCCGGTTTCGATCTTGAGGATCTGGCCGGCGTTTGGGCCCTTACAAGCCGCGCAGTAAATGTAACACCACTGCATGCTGCGCGGCACTGGCAACTTTTAAGGATTAATGCCATGAGCCGAATCGCTCTAAGTAGCGTTGAGCGAGCTAAGCGGGAAGTCTTGCCGCTCGAACTCGCGCTGTACCATGCCGCACGGGACTATCCCGGTGGCGCCGCCGCCATCGCCGCCACCACCGGCCGAAATCCCACCACGCTGCAGCACAAGCTTTCTCCGACCCATCCTGGCCATAGCGTCAACGTTCAGGAGTTTGGCGAGATTCTGGAGTTAACCAAGGATCGGCGCATTCTCGATGCCGTACATGCCCTGGTCGGCGACACGATCTGGCAGGAGCTGTCGGACACCTACACCAACGACATGCCGGAAACCTTGACCACTGGTATCGCGGTGTACTTCCGCCAGGTGGCGGATCTTGCTGATACCTGGGCCAAGAGCATTGGCGACGGTGTAGTTAGCGATGCCGAGTTGGCAGAGATCCGGCTGCAGGTGTTTCGGGGTATCCAGGGGCTGCTGGGGCTGTTCAATCGTGCCAGCTACGTCAATCAGACGACTCGGGGGACGGATCATGTCGGACGTCGTTGATTTCGCTACTGACTTGGTGCAGGAGCATTTAGATCAGGCCATGGCGGCGCGCCTATTGGCCAGGTCCCGGGCATCCGGGCATTCCTTGCCGATATGTACGGACTGCGATGGTCCCATTCCCGAGGCTCGCCAGCACGCGCAGCCTGGCTGCACGTTGTGTGTGGACTGCCAGCAGGTCGAGGACGCAAGGAGGGCTCGTTATGCTCGATGAGGTATTGGCGCAGTTTGCCGATTATGGCCTAGAGCCCGCGCAGCCTTTGGTTTTCGGTAAGTTGACTCGCTGTAAGACGGCGCAGGACAAGGGCCGGGAGAAAAACGGCTGGTATGTGGTGCATGAACATCGCACGGAGAAGGGCGAAACCCTGATCTTCGGCAGCTTTGGCGATTGGCGTTCCGGTGAGACGCAGAAAATCAAGGTAAAGGCCGGCCGCATGAGCGCAGAGGAACGCGAGGTTATGCGCGCTAGGCAGGAGGAAGCCAAGCGCAGGGCGGCCGAAGTGGCTGCTAACGGGGCGCGTCGCGCAGCCAATCGAGCGTCCGCGATGTTCAAGCGCATGCCGGAAAAGGGCAAAAGCGCCTATCTGGATCGAAAGCAGATCATCGGGTTCGGGGTGCGCTATGCGCCGCGCTCGGGGGCGTTCTTGGTCCCAATGTGCAATGTCCGGGACCAAATTGTCGGCCTGCAGGTGATCTATCCGCAGAAGCAAGAAGACACCGGCCGAGACAAGTCTTACTGGCCCTATGGGATGTCGAAAGAGGGCGCCTTCCATTTGATTGGGCCCCATCCTGAACCCGGAGAGCCGGTTCTGGTCTGTGAAGGCTACGCGACTGGCGCTAGCCTGCACATGGCGACTTCGCTGACTGTGGCTATCGCCTTTGATGCCGGCAACCTGATGTTGGTGGCCAAAGCAATGCGCGAACGTTTCCCTGGTCGGGCGATCATTCTTTGTCGGGATGACGATTGGAAGACCACGCGCCCCAATGGCGAGGCCTGGAATCCAGGCAAGGAGCGTGCAGAGAATGCGGCCACGGTCGTTGGGGGGCAGGTCGTAGCGCCGATCTTTTCGGGTGAGCGTGAAATCAAGTGGACCGACTTCAACGACTTGCATTGCGCCGAAGGTTTGGAGGCGGTCCGGCGCCAGGTGTTAGCCGTGGTCAAGCCTCCGGCAGCCGGTGGCTGGAAAGATATGTTGGCCCGTACTGATAGCGGCATGCTGATCGCCCATATGCAGAACGTTGAACTGATCCTGAGCAACGACCCGCGATGGGCCGGGGTGATCGGATTTAGCTCGTTTAGCTCCAAGATCGTCAAGTTGCGGGTGCCGCCTTATGGTGGGTCAACCGGCGATTGGGCGGATATCGACGATATGCTGGTAATGAAATGGCTAGCCCAGCAATACAACCTGCGGGTAAAGGTTGGCCACGTTATCGAAGCGGTGAGCGTGGTGGCCCATGACCAAGCATTTCACCCTGTGCGGGACTACCTGCGATCCCTGGAGTGGGACCGGGTGCCCCGGCTGGATAGCTGGTTGACGACAATCTTGGGCGTGGCCCCTACCGATTACAGCCAGAAGGTAGGTAAGCGCTGGATGATTTCTGCCGTCGGCCGGGTCATGTCGCCCGGTTGCAAGGCTGACTCGGTAATGATCCTTGAAGGTGCTCAGGGCGCGGGTAAGTCTACGGCCATGAGTATCCTAGGCGGTGAATGGTTTATGGATACCCCATTTGCCCTGGGCGACAAGGACGGCTTCCAGGCGATCCGTGGCAAATGGATTGTCGAGCTGGGCGAACTGGATAGCTTCAACAAAGCAGAATCCACCAAGGCCAAGCAATTTTTCTCGGCATCGGTTGATACCTATCGCGAGAGCTACGGCCGCAGAACTATGGACGTGCCCCGGCAATGTGTGTTCGTAGGCACCACCAACCAAGACGAATACCTCAAGGATGCCACCGGCAACCGGCGCTATTGGCCAGTGGCTTGTACCAAGGTCGAGCTGGAACAGCTGCGGGAGATCCGCGACCAGCTGTGGGCCGAGGCGATGTTCTGCTATGAGGCAGGCGATATTTGGTGGGTGATCCGCGATGAAGCGCCATTGTTCGCTGAGGCGCAGGAAGAGCGCTTCGTGGTGGATGAATGGGAAGTGCCGATCCTGAAGTGGCTGGAAGAATCGCACGTAGGGGAGATTACTACAGGGAGTCAGATCCTGGACGAGGTTCTGAAGATCGACCCTAGCCATTGGGACAAGCCAGCGCAGATGCGCGTAGGCTCGATCATGCATCGGCTGGGATGGCGTAGGAAGCGTATGCCGGCACTGGCAAAAAGTGGTGTGCGCCCTTGGGCCTATCAGAAGCCGACCAGTTGGGGGCGCGGATCTGCATTGCAGGTAGCTCCGATGAAGGAGGAGCCTTGCTTTGATTAAGCGAATCGACGAGATGCTCAAGCTCTGGGCCCAGGATCTGCACATGCCCACGGCCTTGGCCATTGGTGGTGCGGGCGGCGGCAACATGATTGCCATGTTGATGGCATGCAAAGGCGAGCTGATACGGGGCACCCGGGGAAGCCGGGTGCTGTTGGATGAGTCAGCCGATATCGAGCTTATCGTTAACAAGCACCTGCCGCCGGAGCTGGCACTGGTGGTGATGGAGCATTACTGCAATCATGACAGCCTGCTTTCGCAGAAGATGTTGCACTGCGGTTGCAGTTCTCGGACATACTATCTGCGTTTACATGAGGCGCACCTATTCATTGAGGGCATGTTGATGGGGAGGGCGGCTTGAGGCTTGGCCTTAAAGCATTTGGAACTGTCCTACTGGCTCGCCTTGTCCGTCCGCGTTTTTACGCGGAAGGACAAGCGCGGGCCTTGTCATTCCTGGCCTGTCCTACCGTCCAACCTTCACACACGTCATGCGCACATGTGAGCGCAGCGCATACACCCAATGCGCGCGTGTACGCGCAAGCGTGCCTTTATCTTTTTCTCTATACGCGAGAAAGTTAATAAACAGGTAGGACAGTGGGGCAGAGCCCCATATTTTGGGGGCTGTAGCTGTCCTGCCTGACACGATATCGGTTAGACAGGAAGGACAGCGCCCGAGGCGCTGAAAGCCGCAGTAAAGATATTCACCGACATTGCCTAGACGTTCGCCAGACATTCACCGGGTGGCATTAAAATAGGGTTGCTGCCAGTAAAATCAGCCTGTTAAATACAGCCATCTTCGATAGGTGCGACCGCAGATAGCGGCAGGCGCCCACACACCAAACCCGGCCATTGCGCCGGGTTTTTGCGTTTAAGGGGTAGGTGATGACGAACGAGCAGCAAGCGCTTGCGGAAATGCCCATTTGGCTGGTGATCGTCCTGGCCCTGGTCGGTGGCGTGTCCGGTGAAATGTGGCGAGCAGACAAGGATGGCGCCCGTGGTTGGGCGTTGCTGCGGCGCCTGGCCTTGCGGTCCGGTGCCTGCATCGTCTGCGGGTTGTCGGCGATGATGTTGTTGATCGCGGCTGGTGTTTCGATCTGGACGGCGGGCGCCTTCGGCTGCCTAACCGCGATGGCCGGGGCGGATGTCGCCATTGGCCTGTACGAACGCTGGGCGGCCAGGCGAATCGGTGTTTCGGACCAGCCACCCAGCGGCGGTGCAGTTTGAAAGGCAGGCGCCATCTGGCTGCCCGCCAGGCCGGGGGTGGGGGCCGGTTTTTGGGTCCTCCCCGGGGGCGGGCCCCTACACGGGTACTCGGACTCGCGGTTTCTCTGTAGCTGAGGTGAGTGCAGGAATGTCCGTCTTTCCTGGGGAGCGGGGTAGGGACTGAATAGGCGAGCCGTCCGGGTCAGCGGAAGGTCTCGCCCTAGTGGTTAAACCGTGCTTCTTTCGGGAGGCGTGAACTATTCGATAGGAACTAGCTATGGACACCAGAGATAAGCAAGCCATCTCATCTTGGCAAATGGTCGTGTATGACGACCGCGTTAGCTTTAAGCGAGTTGATAACGGGAAGATGCAGGAGATCTATCCGCCCGTTTCTATTTCAAAGGCAGCTGTTTATGCAGTGGCTATTGTTCATGGTCTTCAACCACCAAGAGATCTTCGCTCGTGCGATAAACCGATTGATTGAATTCAATCTGTACAGAATCAGGTCCCCGGCGTTTCACCCGATAAAAGTCCAGCCCTCCGAAATAGACCTGAGTTTCCCTGGGTAGTCCTTCCAGTTGGTCTAGCAGCGTACCGAGGTCTATTGTGTGCCGTTCGATGATTTCTTTGGTTGGCATATGCGACTCCTTCGTCCGTCTGGATGTGCGGAGCGCTAAGGCTATCAGCGTTCTTGATCAGGATGGAGCCCCGGAAATCGCTGGGGACCCTGGAAGCCGTTCCCGGACACGGGGTCGGAAACCCGCGGATCTTTGTTAGCGGCTGGTTCACCCGCTTAGTGAACTGGCGGTGAACTGGTGAACACCCCGTATTCATTGGGTTAACTGGACGTCAAACACATGACCGTTATCAGCAAGTCGGACTTTGCGGCGCGGCGCGGTTGGGCCAAGTCCTACGTTTCTAAGCTGGCAAAGCAAGATCGGCTGGTGCTGACCGCAGATGGCAAGATCGAGCTGGAGGCCACCGAAGCCCTGCTGGCTGAATCGGCAGACCCCAGCAAGGCGGCGGTGGCAGCCCGGCATGAAGAAGCGCGCATTGATCGCGATGTGCGCAGCGGCCTGGTGCCGACTGCTGAAACCGATGCTGTGCCGCAACTCCCCAGCAAAGGCCCGGATTTTCAGAAGTCCCGAGCCCACCGGGAGCATTACCTGGCCAAGCTGGCCGAAGCTGAGTTCTACAAGGTCCAGGGTGACCTCGTTGACCGCGAGGCGGTAACAGTCGCGGCCTACAACGCCGGGCGTATGGTTCGTGATCTGCTGTTCGGCATGTCGCCGCAACTGGCTGCCGAGGTCGCCGCGCTAAGCGATCCCTGGGAAATCGAGCGGCACCTGACAGGCGCGTTTCGCCGAGCCCTTGAAGACGCCGGACGCATGACCGACGCCGACCTACAACAAGCCATCACACAGAGCTGAACCTATGCCCGAATACGCAAACGGTGCAGAGGTGTACCGCGATGCGTATTGCCGAGGGCTACAGCCAGACCCTGAACTATGGGTTGACGAATGGGCAGATGAATACATGCGAATCCCGCGTGACACGGGAGCCGCAGAGCCCGGCAAGTACCGCACGGACCGGACGCCGTACGCACGAGAACCCATGCGCTGCCTGTCCCCGGCCCACCCCTGCAAACGGGTGGTGACCATGGTGGCCTCGCAGCTGATGAAAACCCAAATCGCCTTGAACTGGATCGGCGGCCTGATCCACATGGCTCCATCCAACATCCTGACCTTGCTGCCGAGCCTCGGCCTGGCCAAGCGGGTTTCGTCGCGGATCGGCAAGACGATCAAGGCCACGCCTGAGCTGAACAAGCGCGTGGCATCCAGCCGCTCCCGTGACTCCCGCAACACCATGGACACCAAGGAGTTCGAAGGCGGTTCGCTGTACGTGACCACGGCCGGTTCTGCCGCCAACCTTGCCGAGCTATCGGCCAGGTATGTGTACGGTGACGAGGTCGACCGGTGGGAGGTTGATGTGGGCGAGGAGGGCGATCCCATCGAACTGGCGGAAGCCCGAGGCAGTACCTTCGGCCGCAACGCCAAGTTCTACTTTTCCAGCTCGCCGACCATCAAGGGCGCCTCGCGGATCAGCGATCTGTTCGATTCCAGCGATCAACGGTATTACTACGTGCCGTGCCCAACCTGCGGGCATCACCAGGTTCTGGAGTGGGAGCGTCTGCTGTACTCCCCGGATTTCAGCGTGGTGCACTACCAGTGCGCCAGCCCTGAGTGTGATGTCCTGATCGAGGAACACCACAAGGGGTGGATGCTGGCCAACGGGCAGTGGCGGGCGCACGCCGAGGGCGACGGGGAAACGGTGGGGTTCTACCTCAACGCTTTGTACGCCCCTTCCGGCTGGACCGACTGGCGGACCTTGGCCCGGCAGTACGAGAAGGCCAAGAAGGCCCAGGCCGCTGGCAACCTGGAGCCGATGCAGGTGTTTTACAACACCCGCCTGGCCAAGGTCTGGGACAGCGCCCAGGAGCAAACCAAGGCCCACGTTCTGCGAGACCGGGCCCGTCTTGAACGCTACAGCCTCGGCTCGATGCCGGCCGGCGTGTTGATGCTGACCGCTGCGGTCGACGTGCAGGCCAACCGCCTGGAGCTGATGGTGATGGGCTTCGGTGTTGGCTTGGAGCGCTGGGTGATCGACCACCAGGTGATCTGGGGCGACCCGGCGAACCAGAAGACCTGGGATGTGCTGGACGAGAAGCTCAAGGCCCGCTATCGGCATCCTTGTGGTGTCGCGCTGGCGATCCTGGCTGCGGGTGTCGACTCCGGTGGTCACCACACGGACGAGGTTTACCAGTTCTGTCGCCTTCGCCGGTGGCGCAATATCTTCGCCATCAAGGGGGCGAGCAAGCCCGGGCGCCCGGTCATTGCCCAGCGCCCGTCCATGGTCGATGTCACCTGGCGAGGACAGACCGAACGCAACGGCGCTGAGCTGTGGTTTGTCGGCACCGACACCGCCAAGGACTGGATTTACAACCGCTACCCGTTCCCGGACGGCCCTGGGGCGTTGCACTTCGCCAACGACTTGCCCGACGAGTTCTTTGATCAGTGCGTGGCCGAAAGCAAGGTGGCCCGCTACGTCAAAGGCTACAAGCGCATCGAGTGGGTGAAGGGCAAGGCAGACCGAAACGAAGCGCTCGACCTGATGGTGTATTGCCTGGCGATGGCGCATTACCTGGGCATCAATCGCTATCTAGACGCTGATTGGGAGCGGGTCCGGCAGGCGCTGGCTCAGGGCGGGTTGTTCGACGACGACGCCGGCCAGCAGGCGGTGTCGCCTGCACCTGCGACCGATGAACCGGAACCAGAGGCCATCGAGCGTCCGGCTCCGACACCTGCGGCACCTGTCGCCCGGGCCCAACCCATTGCGCCGCAACCTCAACGCCGCATGTCCACCAGCGGCTATCTCAAGAGACGCTGATATGTCCTTTACCCAGAAACACCTCGACGCTATCGAGGCGGCTATCGCTCGCGGTGAAAAAATCGTGAGCTATGAAGACCGCAAGGTGGAATACCGGACGGTGGACGAGCTGCTCAGGGCTCGCGAGGAGATCCGAGGCAGTCTTGCCAAAACTGCTGGGCCACGCCCCCGCGTGGTTCGGCTTTACCACGGGGGCAAAGGACTGTAATGGCTCGCCACTACCCCACATTGAGCCGTCAAGGCTTCCTGCTGCCCTCGAATATCAAGGCCAGCTATGAAGGCGCCGGGGAGGGGCGCCGGTCGGCAGGTTGGGACGCTCCGGACAGCAGCCTCAACAGCATCAACACCCCGGCGTTGCGCAACTTGCGCTCGCGCTCCAGGGCGGCGGTGCGCAATGACCCCTACGCCTTCAACGTGGTGGACAAGCGGGTCAGTAACCTGATCGGCACCGGCATCACCCCTCGGGCCCAGACCGCCGACGACGACCTGCGCAAGCTATTGCAGGTGCTGTGGGAGGATTGGGTGGACGAGTCGGATGCCGACGAGTTAACCGACTTCTATGGCCAGCAGGCCCTGGTCGCCCGGACGGTGGAAACCTCGGGGGAATGCTTCGTGCGGTTGCGGCCTCGTCGGACCGAAGATGGCCTGGCGGTGCCCTTGCAGGTGCAACTGCTGGCACCGGAGTTTGTGCCCCATGACAAGTTCGAAACCACCCGCGACGGCAACGTCATTCGGGCCGGGATCGAGTTCAACGCGATAGGCAAGCGGGTGGCGTACTGGATGTATCGCTCGCACCCGGGGGAATCCTCCGCATTGACCGGCGGCTATAACCAGCTGGTGCGAGTACCGGCCGCCCAGGTGCTGCACATCTTCGACCCGCTGGAGCCCGGCCAGCTGCGTGGCGTACCGCGCCTGTCGCCGGTGCTGAAACGCCTGCGCAGCCTCGATAACTACGATGACGCGGTGCTGTTCCGGCAGGAGGTCGCCAACCTGTTCGCGGGTTTCATTACCCGACCCACGCCGGAAGGTGGTCCGCCACCGCTCGACCCTGTCACCGGCCAGCCGTTGAGTCTGGATCGAGACGGCTTCACGCCGATGGTGGCGCTGGAGCCGGGGACCATGCAGGAGCTGGGGCCCGGGGAGGAGGTCGAGTTCTCCAAGCCGCCAGATGCGGGCAACAACTACCCGGACTTCATGCGCCAGCAGCTGATGGCTGCTGCTGCGGGTGCTGGGGTGCCCTACGAGATCGTTACCGGCGATATGCGGGACATCAACGACCGAGTGATGCGAGTGGTGCTGAACGAGTTTCGCCGACGCCTGGAGCAATTGCAGTTCGGCGTTTACGTGCACCAGCTCTGCCGCCCCGTTCGTGCGGCTTGGCTGGATATGGCGGTCCTGGCCAGTGCCGTGCAATTGCCGGACTACGCCCAGCGCCGTCGTGAATACCTGCGTACCCGCTGGGTGCCCCAGGGCTGGCCGTACCTTCAACCGGTACAGGACGTTCAGGCCCGGCGAATGGAGGTGCAGGCCGGCTTCGCCTCGCGCAGCGAGATGGTGCTGCGCACCGGCTACGACGCCGAAACGGTCGACGCGGAAAACGCCGCGGATCTGGAGCGGGCGAGCCGCCTGGGCCTCAATTACAACACCCTCGAAAGCGTCGAGCTGCTCGACGACAAGGAGCAACCATGAGCAAGAAAACTCAGGTCCGCGTCTACGACGCCGCCGGCGCGCTGGTGCCGGTCAAGGACCAGACCTGGTACACACTGCGAGCCAGCGGCGAAGACCAACCACGGAACATCGAAGTGTTCGTGTACGGCGAGATCGGCGCCTGGGGCGTGACCGCGAATCAGTTTGTGCAGGATCTGCGGGCCCTGGATGACGGAGTATCGCCTGTGGTGGTCGCCTTCAACAGCATTGGTGGCGATCTGTTCGACGGCCTGGCAATGCACAACGCGCTTTCGCGTTTGGGCGAGCGCTGTACCGGTCGGATTGACGCCCTGGCCGCCAGCGCCGCCAGCGTGGCAGTGTGCGGCGCGCACCGAGTGGTGATCGCCGCCAACGCCATGCTGATGATTCACAACCCGTGGACCTATGCGGCAGGCGATGCCGAGGACTTTCGCAAGGTCGCCGATGTGCTGGACCAGACCCTGGAAGCGATCATCGCGGCCTACAAGTCCAAGGCGCCGGACATCGACGATGCCGAGCTGCGGCGCCTCGTCGATGCCGAAACCTGGTTGACCGCCAACGAGGCTGTAGCGCTGGGCCTGGCGGACGAGGTA
The DNA here is from genome assembly GCF_014230245.1 of Pseudomonas sp. MSSRFD41. Taxonomy (NCBI): domain Bacteria; kingdom Pseudomonadati; phylum Pseudomonadota; class Gammaproteobacteria; order Pseudomonadales; family Pseudomonadaceae; genus Pseudomonas; species Pseudomonas sp. MSSRFD41. Next base: position 22,872 of record NZ_JACKZK010000019.1, read on the forward strand.
GGCGACGGGGTCAAGGTCAGCGCCTGCCTGGGCCATGGCGATGCGCTGCGGCGCTTTCGCAACGCTCCCCCTGGACTGCTGGCCCAGCTGGACGAGCAACCGCCAGCGGTCCCGGGCGAGCCAGCAGCACCGCCCGAGCCGGCTCCGGTGGTGGACGCTGCTCAGTTGGCTCTGCTGATCACCCAGCGTTGCGCTGAGTCCGGTATCAGCAACCTGGTAGAACCGCTGCTCAAGTCCACCCAGTTGGAAAGTGAAGCTGTTGTTCAAGCTGGCCTGGCCCGGGCCAAGACCATCAACGATCTGTGCGTAGCCGCTCGACTGCCGGAATTCAGCGCCGAGTTCGTGGCGGCCGGCCTGGACGCGGCCAGTGTTCGCGCTCGCTTGTTCGACAAGCTGGTGGGCACGGGCAAGGGCTTTGAAATCAACAACAGCCTGCCGTTGGAAAACGACCCGCCGCCCAAGGTACAGGCCAAGAAAATCGACCAGCCCTCGATCTGGGCTGCTCGCCAAACTGCACAACAACCCTCCGCGAAAGGAACCAGACCATGACTGTTCAACGTGAGCCGATGCATGCGGGTGAATTCCTGCTGTCCGAAGGCGCCGGCAACATCTCCCGCGAAGCCATCAACGTCGCCGCCGGCCCGGCCCTGGAGCCCGGCCAGATCCTCGGCCTGGTCACTGCTACCGGCGAGTTCGCGCCTTATAAGCCGACTGCCGAAGACGGCAGCGAGAACGCCCAGGCCATCCTCTACGGCCCCCTGGGCGAGTCGGATGTGGTGCGACGCGGTCGCGCCGTGGTGCGTCTGGCCGAGGTCAGCGAGGCATGTTTGACCGGCCTCGACCCGGCCGCTGAAAAGGCCCTGGCCATTCACTTCGTGATCGTTCGCTAAGACCCTTCACCCTCGTTTATCGAACCCGCCCTTGCGGGTTTTTTGCTTTCTGGAGATTGCTTCATGGCTGACATTGAGATTTTTAACGACGATGCGTTTTCGGTTTCCTCGCTGACTGCGGCGATCAACGAGCAGGAATACCTGCCGGGTCGCATCAGCAGCCTGGGTTTGTTCAGGGAGGAAGGTATCTCCACCGTGACCGTGCAGATCGAGAAGGACGGCGACACGCTGGTTCTGGTGCCGGCGGGTGATCGTGGTACGTCGGGTCTGGTGGTGCCCGGGACCAAACGTACGATGATCCCATTCAACACCGTGCATTTGCCGGAGCGCTTCACCATCAAGGCGGATGAGATCCAGGGCATTCGTGCTTTTGGCACCCGCAGCGAGTTGCAGGCGGTGCAGGATGTGGTCAACAAGCGATTGGCGAAGGCCCGTCGCCAGTTGGATGCTACGCACGAGTTTCAGCGCATGGGGGCTCTGAACGGCCAGATCCTGGATGCGGACGGCAAGACTTCGCTGCTGGACATCTATAAGTCGTTTGGTGTCATTCGCAAGAAGCTGCCGATGGGCTTGGGCAGCCCGGAAACTGAACTGCGTGTTCGCGCCGGTGAGGCGCTCGACATGCAAGAGGACGCGCTGGGTAGTATCACCAGCACGGGCTCCCGCGCCTTTTGCGGCAAGAACTTCTGGAACAAGCTGATCGTGCATCGTTCGGTCAAAGAGACTTACCTCAACACCATGCAAGCTGCATCGCTGCGTGGTGATGCTCGTGAGAGCTTCGAATTCGGTGGGATTGTCTGGGAGCGCTATCGCGGCAAAGTGGCAGGTGTTTCGTTCGTCCACGACGATAAGGCTCTGTTGATCCCCGAAGGCGTCCCTGATCTGTACATCTCCTCCTTCGCACCTGCGGACTATATGGAAACGGTCAACACCGAGGGCTTGCCGTACTACAGCAAGCTCGAGCCTCTGCCGTTCAACAAGGGCGTTGCCGGCGAAGCGCAGTCGAACCCGCTGCACCTGTGCACGCGGCCGCTGGCGCAGATCCTGCTGGAGATGTGACCGTGGGCATTCGCGACTTGGTGGCGGATGTCGACGAGGTGGTGTTTGAAGTGCTGGCGGACACTGCTTACATCGAAGGGCGCGAGGTGCGGGGGATGTTCTCCGCGCCTTGGCTGCAACCCAAGCTTGGCAAGATGTCCACGGCGCTGCGCGAACCGCACCTGGTGATTCGTGTGGTAGACGCCGAGGGCGTAGAGATCCGGCAACAGGTGCGGATCGACCTGCCGGAGCATGACGGCGGCGGGGTTTACACCCTGATCCTGGTGGAGCCGACAGGTGACGGCCTGGTAACGCTTGTCCTGAGGATCAACCCATGAACGTTGGTAGCTATGCACGGGTGGCCGCCAGAGATGGCGTCATCACCTTGCAGTCGTCGCCTGCGCATCTACAGGCGTTCAAGGACTTTGCCGCCCTGGTCCCGAAAGCGGCGGCGGTGGCCCAGCGCCGGGCGATCAACAAGACGTTGCGCTGGCTGCGCACCTACATCTCCCGAGCTGTCAGCAGCAAGGAGCGCATAGCGGTGGGAGCTGTTCGCCAGCGTCTGCGAGCCTATCCGATCAACAGTGCCGGGCAGGGCAAGCTCTGGTTCGGTATCAACCCGATTGAGTCCAGCCGTATCGGCCGCGCCCGCCAGAACCAGTCGGGTGTGTCGGTGGCGGGCAGGCGTTATCAGGGGGCGTTTTACAAGCAGGTCTATGGCAGTCAGGCCGACATCTGGATTCGTACCGGTAGCCGCCACTATGACCCAGCTGACTATCCCGAAACCCGCGAGGGGCGGCGGCGCACGGGCTTCATCAACGAGAACGACAACCGCTTCCCCCTGGCCAAGGCCAAGGTGTCGCTGGATGACGTGCGGCCCATCTTCGATGAATGGGTTAAACGGGCTGATCAGCGGCTGCTGGAGATTCTGGAGCAGGAGCTGAACTTTGAGCTGCAAAAATACCTGAGAGGTAGCAAAGGTGTCTGAACCCCTTGATCTAGACCAGCTCTACCAGGCCATCGAGAAGCATATCCGCGAGGCTATTCCCGGCCTGTTTGATGTAGCCGTGATGTCTGGCCAGCCGGCGCGCATAGCACTTCCAGCCGTGCTTGTTGACCTGGTTGAGTTGGAGCCTGGAGCCGATCCGCTGACCGGCGAGACGGCGCTGGACGCTCGCTTTGAAGCGCGGGTGATGGTGGGAGCCGAGCAGACTCAATCTGAACGGCAAGCCTTGTTCATCGCCTCGCAGCTTGCGGTTCTGCTACGTATGCAGACCTGGGGGCAGCCGGTAGAGCCTGCGCAGTTTGTCCGCTCCGGCCAGGATTGGACGCGGCCCGAGCTGGACGGCTACACAATCTGGGCTGTGGAATGGACCCAGGGCATTTACCTCGGCCACGAGGAATGGCCATGGCCCAACCAGCCACCCGGAACACTGGTGTTCAACCTCGGCGAAGGTGTTGGCAATGTCCGGCCCGAGGAGCTGTCATGAGTTATGTCAGCGCACAGCACGACCGGATGCTGGCCGGCCTGATCATTCCCTGTAGCGTGGTCGCGGTCGATCTGGCCGCCGCCATGGTGCGCGTGTCCGACGGTGCCGGCTGGACCAGCGCCTGGGTGCGCTGGCACAGCCAGGCCGCCGGCAAGGCCCGGCACTGGCGGGCGCCGAGCCTGGGCGAGCAGGGGGCCTTGATCAGCCCCAGCGGCGAGCCGGCTCAGGGCACCTTTGTCCCGGGGCTGTATGGCAACGCTGGTGCCCAGCCGGACAACCGCGACCACGTCGAGGTTTGGCGCTTCGACGATGGCGGCTCGCTGGTCTACGACTGGCAGGCCAAGAGCTACAGCATCAACCTACCCAGCGGCATGGTGACCATCCAGGTCGGCGGCAGCTCGGCGGTGATCACCGATAGCGCGATCACCGGCAAGGCCAGCAGCATCACCCTAAGCGGACAAATCACCTTGAACGGTGACGTACAAATCAACGGCGCGAGCCTCAAACACAACGGGGTCAACGTCGGCTCGACTCATACCCATTCGGGCGTGCTGCCCGGCGGTGGATCGACCGCGGTGCCTCAATAACCAGCAGCCCGCCATCGCGGGCATTTCTTCGCCTGGAGCAAACATGACCACAACCAAGAAACCCGCCGAGCAACCCGGCGGGGAGCCGGCAGCGCCCGGCGCTTCGGTGTTCCGCGACACCCTCTATACCTCCCGCGTGCTGATCCTGCCGGATGGCCGTCAACTGGCTGTGAAACAGGGCCAAGTAACGGCCGAGGCGGGCGACCAGGTGGCGCTGGACTACCTGCGCTCGCATCCGGACCTACAGCCGCAGGGGTGACGCGATGATCGGAATGGATCGCCGAACGGGCCAGCCGCTGTCGGGCCTTGAGCATGTGCGGCAGTCCATCGAGGACATCCTGACCACGCCGCTGGGCAGCCGGCGGATGCGTCCGGAGTACGGCAGCGACCTGCGCCGCTACGTCGACTTGCCCGTCACCGGCGGCTGGAAAAGCGCCGTCCAGGCCGAGGTGGCCCGGGCGCTGCTGCGCTGGGAGCCACGCTTGAGGCTGGAGCGAGTGCAGGTGGTGGCGGTGGTGGGTGGGCAGATCAGCTTTCAGCTGACGGGCCAGTACCTGGGAGATAGCGCGGTATTGGAGGTGACGGCATGAGCATATTGGACTTGTCGGCCCTGCCGGCGCCGCAGGTGCTGGAGGCCCTGGATTTCGAGGCGCTGTACCAGGGCAAGCTGGCGATGTTTCGTCAGTACATGGGAGAAGCCTGGACGGCGGATCTTGAAAGTGACCCGGTGACCAAGCAACTGGAGCTGTCGGCCTACGGCGATTTGCAACTGCGGGCCCGGATCAACGACGCGGCCAAGGCCCTGCTGTTGGCCCACGCGCGGGATGCCGACCTGGATCACCTGGCGGCCAACGTCAAGCTTTCACGCCTGGTGATCCGCCCGGCCGATCCCCAGGCGGTGCCGCCGGTGGAGGAGGTCAGGGAGTCCGACGACGCACTGCGCGAGCGCGTCCAGCTGGCCTACGAGGGCCTGACCACGGCGGGCCCGCGCAACAGCTACATCCTGCATGCCCGCAATGCCTCGGCGCTGGTGGCGGATGCCGAAGCCGAAAGCCCGGCGCCGGCCTGTGTCACGGTCACGGTGTTGAGCCTCGACGGTGACGGGAAAGCCAGCGCCGAGCTGCTGGCGACAGTCGCGGCGGCTCTCAATGATGAGAACGTGCGGCCGCTGGGGGACCGGGTCACGGTGCAGAGTGCACAGGTGCTGCCCTACCGCATCGATGCGGTGCTGTACATGAAGGGCCCAGGGCCGGAAAGCGATGCCGCATTGGCCGAGGCCCGGCGCAAGCTGGCGGCCTGGATCAATCCGCGTCGGCGCCTGGGGGTGGAGGTTGCCCGCTCGGCCATCGATGCTCAGCTGCACGTCGCAGGCGTGGCCCGGGTCGACCTGGCCAACTGGCAGGACATCGCCCCGACGCGGGCCCAGGCAGCCTACTGCACCGGCTACAGCGTCACGCTGGGGGGCTGATATGACCAGCCTACTGCCGATCAACAGCACGCCGCTGGAACGGGCCATGGAAAGCGCAGGGGCCCGGCCTGGGGAAGTCGCGCAGATCCTGCGCACGCTCTACAACCCCGCGACCTGCCCGGCCCACCTGCTGCCGCAGTTGGCCTGGGCCTGGTCGGTGGATCGCTGGGACCCGGGCTGGTCCGAGACGGTCAAGCGCAATGCCATACGCGCATCGTTCTTCATCCATGCGCGCAAGGGCACCATCGGTGCGCTGCGCCGTGCTGTGGAACCGTTGGGCTACCTGATCGAGGTGATCGAATGGTGGCAGACGGTTCCCCAGGGGCCGCCGGCTACCTTCGCCTTGAAAGTCGGGGTCTTGGATACCGGTATCACCGAAGCGATGTATGCCGAGCTAACGCGGCTGATCGATGACGCCAAGCCGGTCAGTCGCCACATGACGGGCCTGGCCATCAGCCTGGAAACATCAGGAACCATCAGGTTCGGCGCCTACGTCGACCAGGGCGAGGTGATCGACATCTATCCGCCGACTCCTCGCGATATCGAAGTGACCGGCCGTTTCGGCCAGGTCGCGTGCATTGACGAAATAGACACTCTGGATGTGTACCCATGATCGATTCCAACAGTCAGTTCTTCGCCATCCTCACGGCGGTGGGCGAGGCGAAACAGGCCAACGCCACCGCCCTGGGCATTCCCTGGACCTTCAAGGATATGGCGGTGGGGGATGCCAATGGCACCGACCCCGTGCCCGATCGGGCCCAGACCAGGCTGATCAATGAATGGCGCCGGGCGCCGGTGAACCAGGTCCGCACCGATCCGGCCAACCCGAACCTGATCATCACCGAGCAGGTGATTCCATCGGATGTCGGCGGGCGCTGGATTCGCGAGATCGGCTTGTATGACGCGGCGGGCGACCTGGTGGCGGTGGCCAATTGCGCACCGAGTTTCAAGCCACTGCTGGCCCAAGGCACCGGCAAGACCCAGATCATCCGCATGAACTTCATTGTGTCGAACACCGCCCAGATCGTGCTCAAGATCGATCCAGCGGTGGTGCTGGCCACCCGGCAATATGTAGACGATTCGCTGGCGACGGCACTGCCTGGGAACAAGACCGCAGGCACTTACCGGCAGGTCACCATCGACAAGCGCGGCATCGTGCTTAGTGGGGTCAATCCGACGACGCTGGCCGGTTATGGCATTACCGATGCGTTCACCAAGCCGGAGACCACGGCGGCGATCCAGCAGGCAGTGGCCGCACTCGTGGCATCGGCGCCTGGTGCCCTCGATACGCTAAAAGAACTGGCGGATGCGATGGGCAACGACCCCAACTTCGCCACGACTGTCACCAACGCTCTGTCGAATAAGGCGAACAAGGCCACGACCTTAGGCGGCTACGGTATTACCGATGGGGCGACGAAAGCTGAGCTGAATACAGCGGTCGGTAACTTGTTTCCGAAGACGGGCGGGGTGATGGCCGGCACCATTGCGCTGGACAACGGCACGCTGGACACGCCGGAGATTGCGTGGCGTTCGCCCGCGCTCGATTTTCGGGCAGATGTTGTCGATAAGGTGTTTCGCTGCTTTGCCGTGCTGGCAGGGGAAACGAGCTTCCCGCTGACGCTCGACGTTGCCAATAAAGTGGTTGCGTTCTTCGGAAATGGGGCGTGGCATACCGGCAATTTCAACCCCGCCAGCAAGGCCGACAAGGCCGCCACGCTTGGTGGTTATGGCATCGGCGATGCTTATACACGCTCCCAGGTCGACAATTTGTTCAACTCGCTGCAACGCGGCATCGGTGATGGTCAGTATTGGCGAGATGTCACGGCGAGTCGTGTGTCCGGGACGATCTACACGAACACGACTGGCCGCTCCATCGCTGTGGTGATTTCGTTCACCACCGGTAGCGTGACTGCCTATGTCGACGGCGTAAGACTCACGAATTCTGCCTATCACGCCTCATTCATCGTTCCCGCAGGGGCCGTGTACACAGCGACAATCAATAGCGGTGCCGTAAACCCCTGCTGGGTGGAGTTGCGCACATGAAATATTTCAAGAACCCACGAACGCAAGGTGTGCATGCTTACGATGACGATGCGCCGACGCACTTCATCCCTGACGATCTCATCCCGATGTCCGGCCCCGAGGTACAGGCCTATATCGCGGCGGCGAGTGCGGCCTCGCCGGAAGAGGAAAGGGCCTGGCGCGATGGAGCGCTGGTTGCTGTGATTTGGCTGCGTGATCGCCACCGCGATCAGTTGGAAATCGGGGGGCCGACCAGCCTCAGTGTGGCGCAGTTCGGTGAGCTGCTGAAGTACATCCAGGCCCTGCGGGACTGGCCGCAATCTCCTGACTTTCCTCAGATCGAGCACCGCCCGGCGGTGCCGAGTTGGATCACCGAGCAAACCGAGTAAACGCCCCGCACTGTCGGGGCGTTTTCATTCCAGCGCTTCGGCGCCTGTTCCACCCACGGCCTCGCACATGCGGGGCCTTGTCATTTCTGGAGACTCTATGAGCTTTTTCCACGGCGTCACCGTCACCAACGTGGACACCGGCGCACGCACCATCGCGCTGCCCACGTCCTCGATCATCGGCCTGGTGGACACCTTCACCGAGGGCCCGGGCGTTAGCGCCAAGGCTAATGACCTGCTGTTGATCACCAGCGAGCGCGAGGCGATTGCCGCCTGGGGCCCGGATGCGGCGATCACCAAGGCGTGCCAAGCGATCTATCAGCGGGCCAAGGCGGTGATCGTCGCCTGTGGCGTGGCCAAGGTCGCGGACGCTGCGCAACAGACCTCGGCGATCATCGGCGGGGTCCTGGCCAGCGGCAAGCGTACTGGCTTGCAGGCGCTGCTCGATGGCAAGAGCCGTTTCAACGCCCAGCCCCGCCTGCTGGTGGCGCCCAAACACAGTGCGACCCAGGCGGTGGGCACGGCCCTGGTGGCCCTGGGCGACAAGCTGCGCGGCCTGGCCATCATCGACGGCCCCAACAGCACCGATGAAGCAGCCATGGCCTACGCCAAGAACTTCGGCGCCAAGCGCGCTTATCTGGTCGATCCTGGGGTTCAGTATTGGGACACCGCCGCCAGCGCCACCGTCGATGCGCCGGCCTCGGCCTGGGTCGCTGGCCTGTTCGCCTGGACTGACAGCGATTACGGGTTCTGGGCCTCGCCTTCGAACAAGGAGTTCGTTGGTATCACGGGTACAGGCCGGCCTGTTGAGTTCCTCGACGGTGACGAGACCTGCCGGGCCAACCTGCTCAATAACGCCAACATCACCACCATCATCCGCGACGCCGGCTTTCGTCTGTGGGGCAACCGCACGCTGTCCAGTGATCCGAAATGGGCCTTCGTCACCCGCGTGCGAACCATGGACATCGTCATGGACGCGATCCTCTACGGCCACAAGTGGGCGGTGGATCGGTCGATCACGGCCACCTATGTGAAGGACGTCACCGAGGGCCTGCAAGCCTTCATGCGCGACCTGAAGAACCAGGGGGCGATTATCAATTTCGAGGTCTACGCAGATCCGGAGTTGAACACCGCCAGCCAACTGGAACAGGGCAAGGTGTACTGGAACATCCGCTTTACCGACGTCCCCCCCGCCGAGAACCCGAATTTCCGGGTCGAAGTCACCAACCAATGGCTGACCGAAGTCCTCGATAAAACCGCTTAAGGAGCCGCAGCAATGGCAATGATTCCCGAAACCCTGGCGAACATGAATTTGTTTGTCGACGGCATCAGCTTTCAAGGCGACGTACCGAGCCTGACCCTGCCCAAGCTCACGCTCAAGACCGAGGAGCATCGAGTGGGCGGTATGGATCTGCCGGTGGAACTGGACATGGGCATGGAGAAGCAAGAAGCCGGCTTCACCACCACCGGCGTGCGCCGCGAGTCGTTGCGCATGTTCGGACTGTCTGATGGAACCGCGTTCAACGGCGTGTTCCGTGGCGCCTTCAAGGGACTGAAGGGCAAGACCACGGCAGTGATCGTGACCCTGCGCGGCATGCTGAAAGAGATCGACATGGGCGACTGGAAGGCCGGCGACAAGGCCGAGATCAAGCACAACGTGGCCTTGACCTACTACAAGTTGGAGGTCGACGGGCGCCTGATCTACGAGATCGATGCCCTCGGCATGAAGCGCGTGATCAACGGCGTCGACCAGCTCGCCGCTCAACGTTCGGCCCTGGGCCTGTAAGGAAAACCCTCATGACTCAAGCAAAGAAAACTCCGACCTGGATGCACCTCGCTGCCGACAGCGTGGTGGTGACCCTGACCAAGGCTGTCGAGCTGAACGGCGTGCAGTGTGATCGGGTCACCCTGCGGGCCCCAACGGTACGCGACGTGCGGGCAGCGAACACCGCCGCTGGCGGCGACGACGAACAGCGCGAACTGGCGCTGTTCGCCAGCCTGGCCCAGGCCTCCAGCAAGGACCTGGAGGGCATGACCCTCAAGGACTATCAGCGCCTGCAGGCCGGCTATTTTCGCCTGGTGCAAGACGACGAACTTTGACCCGGCGGTGTTGAAGATGGCGGCAAAGCGGCTCGCCAGCGAGCTGCATTTTTCTGCCGAGGAGATTATGACCATGCGTTTTTCCGACATGGTCTGGTGGCTCACGGATTGAGCCTCACGCGTGTAGGGGGACCAGATGGCACGCAATATTGCGTTAGGGCTGGTGATCGGCGGCGCCGTGAGTGCAACAGTCGGCGCGGCCTTCAAGACCGTTGAAAACCGCATCAAGAAGCTGGAAGAGCAGGGCAGCAAAGCCAAGGTGCTGAAAAGCACGATCGGCGAAACCATGCGCCTGCGTGATGAGTGGAAGCGGGCCCACGACAGTGGGGCGGCTTCGGCGGCCGGGTTGCTGAGCAAGCTGGAGCGCAACCTAAGCAGCCTGCAAAAGCAGGGCGTTCAGGTCGGCAAGCTGCGCCAGGAATACCAGGCCCTCGGCCGGGTGGCTAAGGGCGCAGACTTGCAGCTCAAGGGGCACCAGCAGATCCAGCAGGGCAAGGAGGGTTTCAAGTCGAGCATTGGCCACGCCGTGGCCGGGACTGCTGCTGTAGCGATCCCGACAAAGATCAGTGCTGACTACCAGGCGATCATTCGGGATATCGCGATCAAGGCTGGTATTGCCAACAAGCCTGAAGAGCAGCAGATGACACGGACGATCATCGAGACGTCCCAGCAGACCGGCATGGGCCGAAACGATGTGGCGGACCTTGTGAACCAGTTGGTGGCCGCCGGCCTGGAGCTGGACAAGGCGCTGTCCTATGCGCCGCTCGCTGCAAAGTTCGCGGTCGGTCAAGGTTCGGGCGGTGAAGAGACGGCGAAAATGATTTTTGCGTTGCAGCAGAACGCCAAGATCAACGATCCGAAAATCATGGAAAAGGCGCTGGAGGCTATCGCCGTGCAGGGCCAGTCGGGCAGTTTCGAGGCGTCCGACATGGCGCGCTGGTTTCCCAAGCTGCTGGCCAACATGGGTAACACCCAGCTGTTTGGCATGGATGCGGTGGTGCAGTTGGGCTCGATGCTGCAAGTGCAGATGAAGACCGCCGGCAGTGCGGACGAGGCGGCCAATAACCTGATGAACTGGATGTCCAAATCGGGTGCGGAAGATGTAGTCAAGGCCTACAAGGACGTGGGCATTGATTACCAAGCGTCTTTGAACACGGGTATCCAGAAGGGGATGTCGACCTTTGAATCGACCTTTGAGCTGGCGATGCGCTACATCAAGGCCACGGACCCGGCGAAGGCCGCGAAGATGCAGGAAGCTCAGGCCAAAATCAGCAAGGAAGCCGATCCGGAGGCGGCCAAGGCGCAGTTGATCGCGCTGGAGGAGTCGTTGCGAACCGGCAATCTGTTCGCTGACATGCAAGTCAAGATGGCCCTGCTGGCCTACTCGCAGAACCGGGAGCTATACGAGCAGCAGAAAAAGAACTCGCTTAACGGCAAGGGCATTCTTGATCAGAACCTGGCCGAACGACGCCAGACGTCCGCCCAGCTCTGGGCTGAAACTTTGCAGTCGATCAACGACGGCATGCGTGCGGTGGGTGATGCTCTGCGGCCGGCAACGGACGCGGTGGCCAAGGGTGTGCGAACGGTGGCCATGTCGCTTACAGGGCTCACGGAAAAGATGCCGGGTGTGGTTGCCGGCGTCACCGCCCTGGGCACTGGGTTGGTCGCGCTGAAAAGCGTGGCCTCGGCCTTCAAGATCGGTAAGGGGTTGCTGAACGTGGCTCGGGGCTCGCTTATGGGCAACCCCAATGTGATCCAGCGGGTTTTCGTCACCAACGCCGGCGGCCTGGGCGGTGATTACGACTTAGACGGCGGCCGGGACAAGAAGGGCGGGAAAGGCGCCAGGGGCGGCAAGGGTACTGGCGGCGTACGTGGCCGGCTCGGCCGGGCCGGGCGTGCCTTGCGCTCTGCGCTCCGGCCCGGCGTGCTGGGCCGCACGGCGCGGCTGGGTGGCGCGGCATTGAAGGGCGCCACCAGCCTGGGCGTGTCGGCATTGAAGAGTGTCGGCGGCCTGGTCAAGGGCATGTCGCCCTGGGTGAAAGGTGGCGGCGTGCTGTCGGCGCTGGGGGCCGGGTTCAAGGTCGCGGACACCTACCAGAACGCCAAGACCAAGGACGAGAAGGCCGAAGGCTACGGCGGTGCGGCTGGTGGTCTGGCGGGCGCCATGCTCGGCACCAAGGCGGGGCTGGCGGCTGGTGCTGCCATTGGCTCGATTGTGCCAGGGCTCGGCACGGCCATCGGCGGGGCTGTAGGGGCCGCGGTGGGTGGCGCCCTCGGCTATTGGGGCGGTGATGCCCTGGGCGCAAAAGCTGGTAAGGCGCTGTTCGGTGGTGACGACTCGCTTAAGCGGCTGCCGGACGCCGGCCCACTGATGATGCGCGATGCCGGCAAGAACATTCCGCCGGTCCTGGGCGATATCGCCAGGTTCTTCAAAGCCGGCCCGGCGCCGCTGATGCTCAAGGCGCCGGAGTCCGCCAAGCCGCTGGGCCAGGTGGTGCGCTCGATGGCGGGGACAGAGTCGCCAGTCGCAACGCCGGCACTGCTCAAGGCGCCTGAGTTGGTGAAGCCGGCCCCACCGAAGGTCGACCAGCAATTCAGCTTCGCCCCGGCGCTGTCGATCCGGGTCGAGGGTGATGTTAAGGACCTGGCCCAGCTGGCCCGGGAGCTGGCACCCCACCTGCGTTCGCAGTTCGACGAATACAGCCGGCAGGCCGCTGCCCGGCAGTTGTCGGATGAACCACACGTATAAGGAGGCCCTATGGCTTACATGGAACAATTGCAATCGGGGCTCCACTCCCTGGTCGCCGCCGGGGAGGCCGGGCGCACCAGCGCAGACGGCATGTTGACCCCGTTGAACGGGGCTATCGGCGATATTACGGGGGCTGCGTCCGAGCTGGAGAATGTGCCGTTCGTGGGCCCGGAGATCGGCGCGAAGCTGCAACGGACCTTGCGCAGCATCACTGCTGCGCAATCGGTTGTGGGCCAGGTCGCCGCCGGCTACAGCCAGGCCGTGTCGGCGGCGGGGCAGATCCAGCAACGCCTGGGCAGTTTGCAGGAGCAGACGGCCCGGGCGGGGGCTGCAATCAACCGCATCGGCGGGCAAGGCAGCCCGGCCCTGGGGAACATCTTGCCCAGCGGTGCCCTGGGCGGCCTTGGTACGCCGGCAGCGGCCGCAGTGAAGCCGTTCCCGCACCTGCTGATCATTCATCCCCTGCGCCCTGGGGCACAGCCCTACTACTTCAACTTGGACACGGCGGCATTCGACGAACTGCGCAGGCAGACGGCGTTCAGGTGGGCAGGCCAGGAGCGTCTGACCCGCAGCATTGCCCAGCAGGCGGTGGGGCAGGGGGACGACAAAATCACGCTCAAGGGCGCGGTGTTCCCTGGCTTCAAGGCCGGCCTCGGCCAGTTGCAGAAACTGCGCAGCATTGGCCGGCGGCTCCAGCCGCTGAGCCTCACCACCGGTTACGGCGAGGTCCTGGGCACCTGGTGCCTGACCAGCCTTGAGGAAGAACAGAGCCACCTGCTGGCCGGCGGTGTACCGCGCAAACAGGGCTTTTCATTGGAGTTCGTGAGCTATGGCGACGACCTGCAGAACGTCTAGCGGGGATCTGCTCGACACGATTTGCTATCAGTTCTACGGCCACCTGAACGGCAGCGTCGAGGCGGTGCTGGATGCCAACCAGGGGTTGGGCGATGAACCCCAGCCGTTCCGGGCTGGGGTGCTGATCGTGCTGCCGGATCTACCGGCGGCGGTCGATGCTCAGGTACTGCTATGGGACTGATCAATGATTCAACTCACAAACCCGCCAAGTGCGGGGTTTTCATTTCCTGGAGCTTGAGGCATGACCCCTATCTTTCGAGTTGTCGCCGATGGCCGCGACATCACTGCGCTGATCAATGACCGGCTGGTGACCCTGCGCACCTCGGACAAGCCGGGCATGGAATCGGACGAGTTTGAATTGCGCATCGATGACCGGGCCCAGGCTGTAGCGCTGCCTAGCCGGGGGGCCAGTATCGAGGTATTCATGGGCTACAGCGGCCAGGCGTTGGCTCGGCTGGGGCGCTATACCGTGGATGAAGTGGTGGTCAGCGGCCCGCCGGACACCATTGAGATACGCGGCAAGGCCAGCGACATGCGCGGTAGCGGCAAGACCACCCGCAGTGGCAGTTGGGAGGATGTGCCGTTGCAACAAATCGTGCGTGACATCGCAGCACGCAATGGCTGGCAACCGGTGTGCCCGGTCACGACCAAGGTGCCACGGGTCGACCAGCTCAACGAGTCCGACTTTAACTTCATCACTCGCCTGGCAAAGCAGTACGACTGCACAGCCAAGGTGGCCGACGGCAAGCTGCTGGTGCTACCGCGTCAGGAGGGCCTGAGCGCAACCGGTAAGGCCTTGGGCATGGTCACCATCACCCGCCGCGACGTGAGCCGCTACCAGTTTCGCCTCGGCGATCGCAGCACGCATAAGGCGGTGCAGACCAAGCACCAGGACAAGAAGAGCGGCAAGTTGCGTGTGGTCGACCTGAGCAACGACGACTCGCCGGACGGCCTGCCGCCGGTGCACACCGACCGCCATATCTACCCTAACAAATCCGCCGCAGAGCAGGCCGCGAAAGCCCGGCTGGCGGCATTCAACCGCAGCACTGCCGGTGTGCGCCTGGAGATGCCCGGGCGTACAGACCTGTTCGCGGAACGCATGATCAACGCCCAGGGCTTCAAGGTCGGGCTCGATGGTGAATACCTGGTCGACTCGGTCGAGCAGGTGTTTACCCAATCGGGCTGGAGTACCACCGTCGAATGTAATGGCGGCAAGAGGGGCAAGGCGAAAGCCAAGGGTAAGAAAAAGAAAGCCACCAAGCCGCTGCGGGTCGAGCAGCTTTAAACCTCATCACTGGAGAAGCCACACATGCCAATCACCGAGCAGCAACTGCTGCAAATCCTCCCCAACGCCGGCGCTAAAGCCGGCGTTTTTGTTCCTGCGCTCAATGCGTCCATGAGCAAGTACGCGATCATCACCCGGCTGCGAATTGCGGCGTTTATCGCTCAGATCGGCCATGAGTCCGGCCAACTGCGTTATGTCCGCGAGCTAGGCAACGACCAGTACTTGAGCAAGTACGACACCGGCACCTTGGCCGCTCGCCTGGGCAATACCCCGCAGGCCGATGGCGACGGCCAGAAGTATCGGGGGCGGGGCCTGATCCAGGTCACCGGCCGGGCCAACTATGAAGCGTGCAGCGAAGCGCTGTTCGGCGATTCGCGGCTGCTCAATACCCCGGAGCTGCTGGAAAACCCGGTCTATGCAGCGCTGTCGGCGGGCTGGTTCTGGCAACGGGCTGGCCTGAACACCCTCGCCGACAAAGGCGACTTTCTCACCATCACCAAACGCATCAACGGCGGCACCAACGGCCTGGCGGATCGCCACGCGCTGTATGAGCGCGCATTGAAGGTGCTGGCATGAAGGCCCCGGGCTGGTTGTTGCCAGCCTTGGCCCTGGTGCTGGGGTTCGCCCTGGGCGGCTGGCTGGCCTGGTCCTGGCAGGCCAACGCCTACGGCCAGGCCCTGGCCGAACAGGCCGAGGCGTACAGCACAGACCGGGAGCAGGCAGCTACGGCGGTGCTCAACTGGCAGGGTGAGCAGCAGGACGCCCGCCGTGCGCTCGAGGATCGCCTGCAAGCGAGTGACGAAACCCACTACAAGGAATTGCGCGATGAACAAGCGAAACAGGCTCGTCTGCGTGGCCAGCTGGCTACTGCTGATGTCCGGCTGTCAGTCCTACTCAACACCGCCGCCTCGGGTGGTGGCGGTGGGTTGCCAGCCACCGCCCGCACCTGCGGCGTGGTTCATGGAACGGCGCGAGCCGAACTTGACCCAGCGGCTGCTCAACGAATTGTCGGAATCACCGGTGATGGCGATCAAGGACTGATGGCTCTTGCCGCGTGTCAGGAGTATGTAAAAGAAATATTAATGAAGTGAATATAGTTGTCTAAGCATGGGTTTTCATGCTCAACGCAGATTTCTGCGCTTTAAATTACTAGCAGCTATAGAAAAAACCGCGCTTTAAGTGTGCTCTGTAGCTTTAAGTGTATGCAGTTTTTTGTAAAGCGTAAGATGTTGTGAATATTTGTTATTGTTTGTTGTGGCTTGTTGCTGCGTCATTTACAGGGCTGTCATCAAAAAATATACTTCATGCTGCTAACGCCTTTGCCCCAAGGATACATCTATGTTGCCAGATAATAAATTACTCAAAGGTTCATTTACACCATCTAGACAGCCTTCTGTGGCACCAGTATCTGATCCAGTTACGCGCGTCATCGTGATCGGAGCAGGGTATTCGGGTATTGCAGCAGCTAATGCCCTCAAAGCTCATGGGGTTGAAGTAGTCGTCTTGGAGGGGCGGTCAAGTATTGGTGGGCGTACTAAAACTGTACCTTTAGCAGGTGCCAATGTAGAAGCCGGCGGTGCGTGGATTCATGCCCCGATTGGTAATCCCCTATCCGAGTTGGCAGACTTTCTCTCCCTGCCACGTAGGGCTTTCCCTTTGAGTGAAATTTATAATAACTTAAAGTTGGCTAGCCACGCAGGGAAAGAGCTTGATGGTTCTGAGCGTGATCGGATAATGGGGTTGGTTGATATCGTTGAAGAGGAGTTGATGGACTCTGCATTCTCATGTGAGTCTTCGCAAACTATCGCTGAAATGATTGAGGTGAAGTTGCTAGAGGTTTCCGATAGTGAACTGCGCGAATGGATAAATTTCATTCTGACTACTGGGTTTGAGGCAGATCTTGCGTGTGCTGCTGATGATATCTCCATGATTAACTATACCTGCGATGCAGGTTATCAAGGTGAGGACGATTGTATCGTCAATGGCTATAGCGCGATGTTAGAGTTGTTGGCCAAAGGCTGCCAGATTCATTGTGAATCAGTGGTCAGTGAAATCGAGCAAACGTCGTCAGGAGTTACCGTTCGCTGTGCCAATGGTCGTATCGAAAATGGCTCTCATGTTATCCTTAGCGTTCCTTTGGGAGTATTAAAGTCGGGGGCTATAAAGTTTTCCCCTGCGCTGTCTAGTCAGAAGCGTTTTGCAATTGAGCAATTAGGGTTTGGTTGTTTTGAGAAGTTAGTGTTTCAGTTTAATAATTCTTTCTGGAAGACTGCAGAGAATGACGCAAGAGGAATATTAATCAAAGATCATCCGATATTTCCGTATTGGGTCGATGTGACTGTCAGTCCTGAACGCCCTACTTTGGCTGCACACGTGTGCGGCCCAAAAGCCATCGAACTTTCTAAACTGGATGATGACACTGCATTTGATATGGCTATGTCTGCGCTTTCAAGTGCCTGCGGTGGTGTTCCAGCAGTACCAGTGGCATGGCATCGAACTAATTGGTTGTCTGATCCTTTTAGTTGTGGGGCCTACACGCATATTCCTCCCTCCGTTTCCCTGCAAGAAATAGATAACCTTGGTAAGCCTGAAGGACGTTTGCTTTTTGCTGGTGAAGCGACCTCTGCAGAGCGGTTTGGGTATGTTGATGGCGCTTATATCTCTGGGCTTAGAGAAGCTCAAAGATTGACCGGTGGTCGGCCTGTGAAGATCTCAGTCCGTGCGTAATATATGCAATAACATGAGTGCGCTTTACGAGCGTCATTCAGCTCACTTCACATCCACAGACGACGAGTATGCAGATACGCAAGGCGACTCAAGAAGACCTACCGAGCGCATAATGCTCTATGCCTAGAAGCCTTCATGATGGCGGTTGTGCCCTTGCCCTCGCTGTCAGCGCAGAGCGTTGAAACCTTTGGAAGGATAGCCGCACAGGAAGCATGTGGTGCGATGAACATCGCAGCTTTAGATTGAATGCTGGTTAACTCGCGCCGACAACTGTTCGGCGCTCTCCTTTCGTTCTGAGTAGCGATCTACCAGGAAGTCTTGGCGGTCGCGCAGCAGTAAGGTGAACTTCACCAGCTCTTCCATGACGTCGACCACTCGGTCGTAGTAGGCCGAAGGCTTCATGCGCCCAGCATCATCGAACTCCAGGTAGGCCTTGGGTACTGAGGATTGGTTGGGAACAGTGAACATGCGCATCCACCGGCCGAGTACGCGCAGTTGATTGACTACGTTGAATGACTGCGAGCCGCCGCAGACCTGCATCACTGCCAGCGTTTTGCCCTGGGTCGGGCGTACAGCTCCGAGTGATAGGGGAATCCAGTCGATCTGGGCCTTGAACACAGCGGACAATGCACCATGGCGCTCAGGTGAGCACCAGACCTGTCCCTCTGACCACTGCACCAGGTCGCGCAGTTCCTGCACCTTGGGGTGTTCTACCGGAACATCATCAGGCAATGGCAGGCCGGATGGATTGAAGATACGAATTTCTGCGCCGAAGTGTTCCAGTAGACGGCCAGCTTCCTCCACCAGTAGGCGGCTGAAGGAGCGCTCGCGGGTCGATCCGTAGAGCAACAGAATGCGGGGTTTATGCTCGCTGGTGCGGTTGGTCGCTGGCGACTTATCGAACAGTGAAAGGTCGAGATTGGGCAGATGTTCTGACATAGTTTTCTCCTGCTCAAAGAGCGCCGATGCGGTCCAACTCACGCTTGAGTGCGTCGCGGTCGAGTGTGTCGAAGGGAAGGGCGAAGAAGGCTTTGCAGCGCAGTTCAATGCGGGCCAGCGTATTGCGGAATGCGGCCTCGATTGATGTTTCATCGCCCACCACGTCGGATGGATCTTCCAATCCCCAATGGCTTTTCACTGCTGGTCCGAAGTAGACCGGGCAGGCTTCACCGGCGGCTTTGTCGCAGACAGTGATGACGATATCTGGCGGGTTGCCTGCGAAATCGTCGTTACCTTTGCTGCGTAGACCGGCAGTGGAGATACCGGCTTGCTGCAAGGTGGTGAGGCTACGGGGCAGCACCTGACCTTTGGGGAAACTACCGGAACTGACTGCTTCAAATCCTGTGGGGGCCAGGTGGTTGAACAGCGCTTCGGAAAGAATGCTGCGGCAGCTATTGGCCGTGCACATAAATAGGACTCGCATGTAGAGCTCCTCCGCTTCTTGGCGGACGTCAGAGGCTCAGGCGCAGTGCCAGGGCCGAAAGGGTAATCAGTAGAACTGGGAGGGTTAGCAGCGTGCCAACCTTGAAGTAGTAGCCCCAGGTGATACGCATGCCTTTACGTTCCAGCACATGCAGCCAGAGCAAGGTTGCAAGGCTGCCGATAGGGGTGATCTTCGGACCGAGGTCACAGCCGATGATGTTGGCGTAGATCATTGCCTCGCGTACAAGACCCTCAGCCCCACTGGCCTGGATCGACAAGGCGCCTACTAGCACGCTGGGCATGTTGTTCATGATCGAGGACAGGAATGCCGAGAGCAGTCCGGTACCGATGGCCGCGCTCCATAGACCCTGTTCGGCCAGTCGGTCGAGCTGTTGGGTGAGCAAATCAGTTAGGCCGGCGTTCTTCAGCCCATAGACCACCAGATACATACCGAGGGAGAAGATCACCACCTGCCAGGGTGCTTCGCGTAGCACTCGGCGGGTGGAGATGCGGTGGCCGCGGGCGGCAACAGCAAAGAGGATCACGGCGCATACAGTGGCAACCGCGCTAACCGGAATACCCAATGGCTCTAGGGCGAACAGGCCGACGAGCAACACCAGCAGGGTCCACCAGCCAACGATGAACGTGGCGCGGTCATGGACGGCCGTTTTGGGTTCTTTCAACGCATCCAGCGCGTAATGGCGTGGGATATCGCGACGGAAGAACAGGAACAGCACTGTCAACGTAGCCGCAACGCTTGCCAGATTGACTGGCACCATCACTGAGGCGTACTTGGCAAAGCCCAGATCGAAATAGTCGGCTGAAACAATGTTCACCAGGTTGGAAACCACCAGAGGCAAACTCGCGGTGTCGGCGATGAAGCCCGCAGCCATGACGAAGGCCAGCGTTGCGGCCGGTGAAAAGCGCAGGGCAAGCAGCATTGACATCACAATAGGGGTGAGGATCAGCGCTGCACCGTCGTTAGCAAATAAGGCTGATACCGCGGCGCCCAGTAGTACACAAAAAGCGAACAAGCGGTAACCGCTGCCGTTTGCCCAGCGCGCTACATGTAAGGCTGCCCATTCGAAGAATCCAGCCTCGTCGAGCAGCAAGCTGATGATGATAACGGCGATGAAAGTAGCGGTGGCATTCCAGACGATGGCCCATACGGTGGGTATGTCACTCAGAGAAACAGCTCCGCTGGCCAGGGCGATGCCAGCCCCCAGTGCAGCGCTCCAGCCAACACCCAGGCCCTTGGGTTGCCAGATGACCAGAACGAGGGTGAAAACGAAGACGGCGATAGCAATCAGCATGGAAAAACTCGCTCGTTGAAGGTCAGCAGCAGGCGGCATCACGAACGGGCCGGCCGTCCATGTTCTGTAGGCGAAGGGTGTTGTCAGCGAGCCACTCAGTATTGGCCCGCAGTGTTACCTGCAGCATTTCATGTACCCAGGACGGGAGTTCTGGATTGAGGCGGTAATACACCCACTGGCCCTGGCGACGATCCAGCAGCAGACCATTGGATCGCAGTTGTGCCAGATGGCGGCTGATCTTCGGTTGGCTGTCATTGAGGGCACACATCAGCTCGCAAACACAGAGTTCGCCCAGGCTGGCGACGAGTAGAGTCGCACGGGCGCGGGTTTCGTCCGCCAGGTTCTTGAAGAGATCTAGTGGGGTGATCATCGGGGCAGCTCGAATATATGGAAATTCAAATATATGAGTATCCATATGTTTGTGGCAAGCCGATTTTTAGGGCAAATTTAGGGCGAAACTGGCGCCACCAAGGGCCGTTCTAGGTTGAAAGGCGTCTGTCAGTAGCTCGTATTCACAGGCCTGTACCGGCCTGCGATCAATAGGAAGGGGTTCGAATCCCTATCCTCGTTACCCTGGTTTGCATTGGCCGAACTGGTTGTTGGCTAGGGAGGCGAGGTCGTGGGGCAAAAATGGGGCAATCTGTACGCCAATCAATGCCATTTAATGCCAAATGGCGCTATCTCTTACCTTGTCAATAAAGCCCTACAGCCCTTGTTCCTCGGGGCTGTAGGGCTTTTTTGCGTTAATACCCGAGCACAATCGGCGTGTACTTAACACTACCTCAGGTAAAAATCTCTCCCCAGCGGATGTAGAAGAGTAAATAGGGGTCGCGTATATCTAGGACGTCGTTTTCACCATCCCATTCGATAATGCTTTCGGCTGCTGCGTCGTTAGCGATTTTTGCCATATGGCT
Source organism: Pseudomonas sp. MSSRFD41 (assembly GCF_014230245.1). Taxonomy (NCBI): domain Bacteria; kingdom Pseudomonadati; phylum Pseudomonadota; class Gammaproteobacteria; order Pseudomonadales; family Pseudomonadaceae; genus Pseudomonas; species Pseudomonas sp. MSSRFD41. The sequence continues at coordinate 44,118 of NZ_JACKZK010000019.1, forward strand.
ACATGCCCCCGTTATACTCGACCCGCTAGGCGTCTGAGATTGACATAGAGACTTAACTCTCAATACGAGATCATCGTAACGCAAAGTAAGTTGAGGTGGATCTAGAGCCAGGCACCTGATAAGCAGGGAGTAAACATCCCCATGGCTTCCATCTTTCAATGCGTGACTTATTCTGTCGGACCCGCGAACGCGAGGTCCTTCCATCATCTTGTCAACCACAGAACTATAGTCTGTTGAAAGAACAGTGCTTTTGCAGATTGTTTCTAGTAGTTTTTGGTCGTTTGGGATGTTGTGCGTTGTGGTAACTTTTTCTCGAGCTCCTGTCGAATAACAGGAGTTCAAGCAGAGATATTGCATGAGTTGTGGTGATCCGGCAGCTTGTTCTGCCAGAGTGTGCACCATTTGTTTTTCGCACTTGATTCCGAGGGCCGTGAATCCTTTATGCGCAATTTTTTCCAATAAATCTATTGGCCAATAACCAAAGTCAATGGAAACTATGCGGCCGCGTAGGTCAGGGTTGCTGCGTATTACATCGTCTGCATGATAGGGCACTGATGCGACGATAAATTTAACATCGCTTCGGATGGCTTCTTTGATCTGCTTTGCAATTTCAGATTGAACATCTCGAGGGATATAATGAAAGTCATCAATAAATACCGTTAAGTCTGAGCTGGCTAGCTCCGCTATCAAAATTTGTAAGTAGTCAACAGAAATGTTCTTAGTAACAGCGTCTGTGTCTGTAGATGAGTTGCCAGCTGTAAGCTCGGCCCCAGCTTTCGCAAAAATCAGATTGCCACTGGCGGATCCCTTACCTGAAAAACTGTTGGTCGACGCGGCGGTCTGAGTTTGAGATATCGGTAAATCTGTTCCAAGAAAATCGAAAACTCGTTTCCACAAAGCTTCTACAGAGGTTATACCTGCGCCGGTTACTTGAATTATTTTGTCTTTGCCGATGCATTCCTCAATGAAAACTGTTTTCCCTGACTTTGACGGGCCGGAGACAGAAATAAGTAATGAACCTGTATCAAGGGCGTTTTCGAGGGCGGTTCTTTTCGTAACGAGATGGTCGTCTACAAAAGTGTGATTTGGGAAACGGCCGGGAGTGAAAATGTCTCTTGCTTTCATATGCTGTCCGTGCTTTCTGATGCGTGTGGTGTCGGCTGGCAACCGAGTGATACGTTTAGTTAACAGCGGTGTTCTATTGGATAGGCATTCTAGTTGCGCCGGTGCCGACTGTGTTGACAGATCCGCACGATGCCCGGTTTCGCTCCAAGGTTCAACTTGATGTAGTTGCGCGCTGCCTGGGAGCGTCGGCTGCTCCGGGCAGACTCAAACTTAGCGATAGATCCTGATAGCACTCGAAAGCACTGGCAAGCCTGCTTTTGTTCAGCGTTACTTGTTCTGTTCGACCCTCTCCGCGTGTGGCCAAAATTGGCCATCCTGAGATTAGGAAAATCCAGGACGGTACCTAGGACGGACCACAGGTTTTGGCGTCCTATCGGCTGGATGCCGTAGAAGGAGAGTTGCGGAAACTAAAGAAATGATGCGGAAACGGTCAGGCGGTGATGGTAAGCGCCCGTGAGCAGTAGAAACAAAAAAGCCCTGAAAAATCAGGGCTTTCTCGTTGAGATTTGGCGGAGGCGTAGAGATTCGAACTCTAGGACCTGTTACAGTCGGCGGTTTTCAAGACCGCTGCCTTAAACCACTCGGCCACACCTCCAGATCGCATTGCGGGCGCCATGATACCCGAATGAAACACACTGTCAAACTCTCTGCGTCGCGCGCTACAGCGCCTCTGTTATCATCCTTGCCACTAAATGTTTCAACCAACAGGAGTGTCGCCATGCGCGAACAGGATTACGCAGTTAACAACGGCGTGCAGGCCGAGCAGCTAGAGGTTAGCCGCGTCCTGCGCAACACTTACGGCTTGCTGGCCCTGACCCTCGCTTTCAGCGGGATCATGGCTTATGTGGCACAACAGATGCGCGTCGGCTACCCGAACGTCTTCGTCGTGCTGATCGGTTTCTACGGTCTGTTCTTCCTCACCAACAAACTCCGCGATTCGGTCTGGGGCCTGGTCTCGACTTTCGCCCTCACCGGTTTCATGGGCTTCCTGCTCGGCCCGATCCTCAACCGCTACCTGGGCATGCAGGGTGGCGCTGAAGTGGTCAGCTCGGCCTTCGCCATGACCGCACTGGTGTTCGGCGGCCTGTCGGCCTACGTGCTGATCACCCGCAAGGACATGAGCTTCCTGGGTGGTTTCATCACCGCCGGTTTCTTCGTCCTGATGGGCGCCGTGCTGGCCAGCCTGTTCTTCCAGATCAGCGGCCTGCAACTGGCGATCAGCGCCGGCTTCGTGCTGTTCTCCTCGGTGTGCATCCTGTTCCAGACCAGCGCCATCATCCACGGCGGCGAGCGCAACTACATCATGGCGACCATCAGCCTGTATGTATCGATCTACAACCTGTTCGTCAGCCTGCTGCAGCTGTTCGGCATCATGAGCCGCGACGACTGATCCTCAGCTTCAAGCCTTGAAAAACCCGCTTCGGCGGGTTTTTTTATGGCTCGGTTTTATTGCCTGGCGCAGGGGCCGTGGTCATTCCATGGGCGGCAAACGGCGCTTGATCGGTGACTTCTTGACGATCGAGGTGTTGGTCTCGGCGTACTGGTTGAGGCGGTCCAGCAAGCTGTCCAGTTGTTCCATGGAGCGCACCTGCAGGCGTGCGAAAAAACAATCGTCGCCGGTGACCTTGTCGCACTCGGTGAACTCGGGGATCGCCAGGATCTGCCGTTCGACTTCCTGCAGTTTTCCCGGCAAGGGGCGGATGCGCACGATGGCCTGCAATTGATACCCCAGGAAACGGGGGTCGACCTCCAGGGTATAGGCGCTGATCACCCCTCGCTCTTCAAGTCGGCGCAGGCGCTCGGCGACACTAGGGGCGGACAGCCCGCTGATTTGCCCGAGGGCCTTGAGCGAGCGTCGGGAATCTTGCATCAGCGCGCTGATCAGCGTCTGGTCGATGGCATCCAGCATGGCAGTCTCGTTAGGTAGATGGGCTTTCTTACCTTGATAAAAAAGGCGAAGACTGAGTCTAGCCTAGGATTTTCTCTGGTGAGGCGGTAGTTGAGTTACGGATAATCTGGCGACCGATAAAGGAGCCTGATGATGGATGCACTGATTCGTCGCGGATCGCTGGAAATGAGCGCCGCCATGTTGATTTCCGGAACCATTGGCTGGTTCGTCCTGGTCTCGGGGCAACCCGTGCTGGACGTGGTGTTCTGGCGCTGCCTGTTCGGCGCCGCGACCTTGCTGCTGGTCTGCGCTGCCCTGGGCTTGCTGCGCAAGGACCTTCTCACGCGTCGGGTCCTGCTGCTGGCGGTGGTCAGCGGCGCGGCCATCGTCGGCAACTGGGTGCTGTTGTTCGGCTCCTATTCCCGGGCCTCGATCGCCATCGGCACCGCCGTGTACAACGTCCAGCCGTTTCTCCTGGTGGGCCTGGGCGCGTTGTTCCTGGGAGAAAAAATCACGGCGCAGAAATTATTCTGGCTGTGCCTGTCGTTCTCCGGGATGCTGGCCATCGTCAGCGCTCACGACGGACAAGGCGGCCCGGGCGATGACTACCTGCTGGGGATCGGCCTGGCCCTGGGCGCAGCCTTGCTGTACGCCTTCGCCGCGCTGCTGATCAAACGCTTGAGCGGAACCCCGCCGCACCTGATCGCCCTGATCCAGGTCTGCACCGGTGTATTGCTGCTGGCGCCCTGGGCCAACCTTGGCACGCCACCCCGGGAGGCCGGCGCCTGGGCCAGCTTGCTGGCATTGGGGATCATCCACACGGGACTGATGTACGTGCTGCTGTACGGTGCGATCCAGAAGCTGCCCACCGCGTTGACCGGGGCCTTGTCCTTCATCTATCCGATCGCGGCGATCTTCGTCGACTGGCTGGCGTTCGGTCACCGCCTGGGTTGGCTGCAGTGGCTCGGGGTCGGCGCGATCCTGCTCGCCGCCGCCGGCATGCAGCAAGGCTGGAGCCCGAGGTTGCGCCGCAGCGCCTTGCAGTGAGCGGGCCTGCACCGATCGGCACCTGGCCTTGACAGCCCGGGGCGCAGCGCTAGATTTCAGCATGCGTCGCAACGTTTGCGATGCACTTTCTCTTGATCCAGCCGCCTGGCGATCCGGCCATCCGTGCCTGGATCATTGCCGGGTGCCTGGCGCTGCCTGACGCCGCCCCGGTGGTCGATGACCTGTCATTGCCAACTCGCGCCGCGCAGGGCCGGTTGGCCCTGGAGCGATCATGAGCACTCGACGCAAGGTTCCCGGAATCCGCAACTACGATGGTCCCGCCGGTGGCTGGGGCGCGCTCAAGGCCACGGCCACGGCCGTGCGCGAGCAGATGGACACCCTCAAGGCCCCCCTGACCCTGATGCGCACCAACCAGCCCGACGGTTTCGATTGCCCGGGTTGCGCCTGGCCGGACAAGGAGCACAAGTCGACCTTCCAGTTCTGCGAGAACGGCGCCAAGGCGGTGACCTGGGAAGCCACCAACAAGCGGGTGACGTCCGAGTTTTTGGCCAGCCATCCGGTGGCCTCGCTGCTGCAGCGCTCGGACTATCAGTTGGAGGACCTCGGTCGCCTTACCGAGCCCCTGGTCTACGACCGCGCCAGCGACACCTTCAAGCCGGTGCCCTGGCAGGCCGCCTTCGAGCGCATTGGCCAGGTCCTGCGCGGCCTGAAGCCCGAGCAAGTGGAGTTCTACACCTCGGGCCGCGCCTCCAACGAGGCGGCCTACCTGTACCAGCTGTTTGCCCGGGAATATGGCTGCAACAACTTTCCCGACTGCTCGAACATGTGCCACGAGCCCACCAGCGTCGGCCTGCCCAGGTCCATAGGCATTGGCAAGGGCACGGTATCGCTGGAGGATTTCGATGTTTGCGAGCTGATCATCTCCATCGGCCACAACCCCGGCACCAACCACCCGCGAATGATGGGCACCCTGCACGAAGCATCACGGCGCAAGGTACCGATCATGGTCTTCAATCCGCTGCGCGAGCGGGCCCTGGAGCGCTTCGCCGATCCGCAGAACATGGTGGAGATGGCCACCTATGGCTCCACGCGCATCGCCTCGTCGTACTTCCAGGTCAAGGCCGGCGGCGACGCGGCCGCGATCAAGGGCATCATGAAGGCGCTGCTGGTCCTGGAAGACAACCTGGGACAGGTGCTGGACCGCGACTTCATCGCCCAGCACACCCTGGGCTTCGCCGCCCTGGAGGCCGACCTGCATGCCACCCGGTGGGCGGATATCGAACAGGCCAGCGGCCTCAAGCAGAGCGACCTGGAAATGGTCGCCGCGGCCTATGCCAAGTCCAATGCCACCATAGTCACCTATGGCATGGGCATCACCCAGCACAACGAAGGCACGGCCAATGTGCGGCTGATCTGCGACCTCTTGATGCTGCGAGGCAACCTGGGCAAGCCCGGGGCGGGGATCTGCCCGCTGCGTGGCCACTCCAACGTGCAGGGCAACCGCACCGTGGGCATCACCGAAAAACCCGCGCAGGCGTTCCTCGACAAGCTCGAGCAGGTGTTCGGCTTCAAGCCACCGGCCAGCCATGGCCACGATGCGGTGCAAGCGATGCAGGCGATCATCGCCGGCCAGTCCAAGGCCCTGCTATGCCTGGGGGGCAACTTCGCCGTGGCCCTGCCGGACCCGGGCCAGTGTTTCCCGGCCATGGCCCAGCTCGACCTGAGCGTGCACATCGCCACCAAGCTCAACCGCAGCCATCTGCTGGTGGCCAAGGAAACCTTCGTTTTTCCGTGCCTGGGCCGCACCGAAATGGACGTGCAGGACGGCATGCGCCAGGCGATCACCGTCGAGGATTCGATGTCCATGGTCCATGCCTCGGCCGGCAAGCTGGCCCCGGCCTCGCAAGCCCTGATGTCGGAACCGGCGATCGTCGCCGGCATGGCCAAGGCGACGCTGACCGCGAGCAAGGTGCCGTGGCTGGAACTGGTGGCCGACTACGACAAGATCCGCGACCTGATCGAGAAGACCGTCCCTGGCTTCGACGACTACAACGCCAGGATCCGCGTTCCCGGAGGCTTCCGCATGCCCCTGGCGGCGGCCGAGCGCCAATGGCTGACACCCTCGGGCAAGGCCGAGTTCTTCGTCTTCCCCGGCTTGCACGAAGACAAGGAAGTGGATGGCGCCGACGTCCTGCGCCTGGTGACCCTGCGCAGCCACGACCAGTACAACACCACCATCTATGCCCTGGACGATCGCTACCGCGGGGTCTTCGGTCGTCGCGACGTGCTGTTCATCAGCCCGGCGGACCTCGCGGCCCGGGGCCTGGCCCATGGCGACCTGGTGGACATCGAGACGGTGACCGACGGCCGGCGCCTGCGCTACGAGAACATCACCGCCATCGAGTACAAGATCGCCCCGGGCACCGTCGGCGCCTATTACCCCGAGGCCAACCGCTTGGTGCCGCTGGACTACCTGGACGTCGACAGCGGCACGCCGTCCTACAAGTCGGTACCGGTGCGGGTGCTGCGCGCGGGCGTTTAGCCGCCAGGTTGGGCAGCCGATCCCCTGGAAGGTCCTGCGGAGCTTGGCGCAGCTTCGCAAGCTCAGCAGCGGCTACAGGTGCTTCGTGTAGCCGCTGCCGCAGGCTGCGCCCGGGCGCGCAGCGGCCGTTTCTGGATTGGCCACCCGATCCCCCTGAAGGTCCTGCGGACCTTGGCGCAACTGCGCAGGCTCGACAGCGGCCACAGGAATGGGTGGCTACGGCGATGCAATCTGCTAATTTCCGTGGGTGATTTTTTCGACCGTAGCCTGTGGAATCCAACATGACGACACCTTCATCCTCGGCCGGGCGCCTGCCCGAGCCCCAAGCTGTCTGCAGCCCCATTACCCGCAGCGCGATCTTCATCGTCGCCACCCTGGCGCCCGGTGCCGAAGCGGCGCAAACCCTGCGCCAGTGGTGCGCCGATGTCGCCGGGCGCGTGCGCTCGGTGGGCAAGCGGGTACCGGCGGGCAACCTGACCTGCGTCTGTGGTTTCGGCTCCGTCGCCTGGGACCGGCTGTTCGGCGGGCCGCGCCCGGCCGCGCTGCATCCGTTTCGTGAAGTGGGGGTAGCGGGGCGGCTGGCACCGTCCACCCCGGGCGATCTGCTGCTGCATATCCGCGCCGAACAGATGGACCTGTGCTTCGAACTCGCCACCCAGTTGCTCAAGCCGTTGGGCGCTGCGATCGAAGTGGTGGACGAAGTCCAGGGCTTTCGCTACTTCGACATGCGCAGCATGGTGGGTTTCGTCGACGGCACCGAGAATCCGGTGGGCCGCGAAGCCGTGGACTTCACCCTGGTGGGCGACGAGGACCCGCAGTTCGCCAATGGCAGCTACGTCCTGGTGCAGAAGTACCTGCACAACATGAGCGCCTGGAACGAACTGACCGTGGAGGCCCAGGAACGCATCATCGGCCGGACCAAGCTGGACGACATCGAGCTGGCCGACGGGGTCAAGCCCAGCTGTTCCCACAGCTCCCTGACCACCCTCGAGGAGAACGGCGAAGAGGTGAAGATCCTGCGCGACAACATGCCGTTCGGACGACCGGGGGCCGGGGAGTTCGGCACCTACTTCATCGGCTACGCGCGCTCGCCGCAGCCGGTGGAGCAGATGCTGGAAAACATGTTCGTCGGACGGCCAGCGGGCAACTACGATCGCCTGCTGGACTACAGCACGGCGGTGACCGGCGGCTTGTTCTTCGTGCCTTCGGCCGAGCTGCTCGAAGCCTTGGCCGAGCGCGAGCCAACGCCCCTCTGAACCCACACGCCCCCGCCACGCCAGTGCGTGCCGGGGGCGTGCTGGTAATGGGGCCCCTATCAGTGGCTGCGCATGCCCGCGGCTTGCATCAGCAGCCGCAACAACCCGGCCACCAGCCCCAGGCTGACCACGCTGGCCAACCAGATGCCGGCCAGCCACAACAGTTGCCGCCACCCCGGAACGGGGCGTGTGACCTGGGGCTTATCCATGGGCCAGCTCCAGGACCAGGGCCGTGGTGCAGGCCAGTGTCAGCATCGCGCCCAGGTACAGCAGGCTCAGGTGTGCCACCTGGCGGTGCAAGGGCAGGCGGGCCAGGGTTTCGTGCAGCGTTGGGTGCTCAGTGGTAGCCATCGCCGATCCTCACTTTGCCGCGGAACACGTAGTAGCTCCAGCAGGTGTACATCAGGATGATCGGCAGGATGAACAGCGTGCCGATCAGGATGAACAACTGGCTGGTCAGGGGCGAGGCCGCTTCCCACAGGCTGATGGACGGCGGCACGATGTTCGGCCAGATACTGAAGGCCAGGCCGATGTAGCCCAGGAACACCAGCACCAGGGTGAACACGAACGGCCAGTGCGAATGATGCTGGCGCAAGGTTCCGAGCAAGCCCCAGAACGCCAGCAGGCCCAGCACCAGCAGCGCGCCGAAGATCACGAGATGGGCGTGGCCGAACCAGCGGGTGGCGATCTCCGGATGCAGCATGGGCGTCCACACGCACAGCACCGCGACCACCGCCGTCAGGGCGAACGCCAGGGGCCGGGTGTAGTGGCGCATGCGTGCTTCGAGCATGCCTTCGGTCTTGACCAGCAGCCAGGTGCTGCCCAGCAGGGCATAGGCCACCACCAGGCCCAGGCCGCAGAACAGCGGGAAGGGCGCCAGCCAGTCCAGGGCGCCGCCGGCGAACTGGCGATCGACCACCGGGATGCCGCTGATATAGGCGCCGATCACGATGCCCTGGCACAGGGTCGCCAGCAGCGAGCCGCCGATGAAGGCCAGGTCCCAGATATGCCGCTTCTCGGGGCTGGCCTTGAAGCGGAACTCGAAGGCCACGCCACGGAAGATCAGCCCCGCCAGCATGAACACCAGCGGCAGGTACAACGCCTCGAGGATCACCGAATAGGCCAGCGGGAAGGCGCCGTACAGCGCCGCGCCGCCGAGCACCAGCCAGGTCTCGTTACCGTCCCAGACCGGGGCCACGGTGTTCATCATCACGTCCCGTTCCCGGGCATCGGGGATCAGCGGGAAGAGAATGCCGAGCCCCAGGTCGAAGCCGTCCATGATCACGTACATCATCACCCCGAAGGCAATGATGACGCCCCAGATCAACGATAGATCTATGCCTTGAATAGCCATGATCGTTTCCCTTGTTTCAGTTGTGGTGATCGCCGGACGCGAACGTCTCGGAGATGGCGGACAGTGGACGACGCGGGGTCGGTTCCTGGGCCGGCGTGGCTTCGGGCAGGTGCTCGTGGTGGGGCTGCGGGCCCTTGCGCACCAGCTTCATCATGTAGCCGATGCCCACGGCGAATACCGAGAAGTAGATCAGCACGAACAACGCCAGGGACACGCTCAGCTGCATCACGCTGTGGTTGGACGCGGCATCGCTGGTACGCAGCAGGCCGTAGACCACCCAGGGCTGGCGACCGACTTCGGTGGTGATCCAGCCCGCCAGCATGGCGATGAGCCCGGTGGGGCCCATCAGCAGGACCAGGCGCAGGAACCAGCGATTGCGGTACAGCGCGCCGCCGCGCCGCAGCAGCAGGCCCAGCACCCCGGTGAGGATCATCAGCATGCCGAGCCCGGCCATGATGCGGAAACTGAAGAACACGATGGCCGAGTTGGGTCGGTCTTCCTTGGGGAAGCTCTTGAGCGCAGGGATCTGCTTGTCCAGGCTGTGGGTCAGGATCAGGCTGCCCAGGTACGGCACCTCCAGGGCGTAGTCGGTCTTTTCGCTGTCCATGTTGGGCAGGCCGAACAGCACCAGGGGCGAGGGCTCGTCACCGTGGTTTTCCCAGTGCCCTTCGATGGCGGCGATCTTCGCCGGCTGGTGTTCCAGGGTGTTGAGGCCGTGGGCATCGCCGACCACCGCCTGGATCGGCGCGACGATCAGCGCCATCCACAGCGCCATCGACAGCATCTTGCGCACCGGCGGCGTGTCGTTGCCGCGCAGCAGGTGCCAGGCGCCGGAGGCCCCGACGAAGAACGCCGTGGCGACGAACGCGGCGATGGCCATGTGCGCCAGGCGGAAGGGGAACGACGGGTTGAAGACGATCGCCAGCCAGTCCATGGGCATGATCCGCCCATCGACGATGGAGAAGCCCTGAGGCGTCTGCATCCAGCTGTTGGACGCCAGGATCCAGAAAGTCGAGATCAGGGTGCCGATGGCCACCATCACCGTGGAGAAGAAGTGCAGCCCGCGGCCGACCCGGTTCCAGCCGAACAGCATGACCCCGAGGAAACCCGCCTCGAGGAAGAACGCGGTGAGTACCTCGTAGGTCAGCAGGGGGCCGGTGATGCTGCCGGCGAAGTCCGAGAAACGACTCCAGTTGGTGCCGAACTCATAGGCCATGACCAGTCCGGAGACCACGCCCATGCCGAAGTTGACGGCGAAGATCTTCGACCAGAAGTGATACAGGTCCTTGTAGGTGTTGTTGTGGGTCTTGAGCCAAAGCCCTTCGAGCACGGCCAGGAAACTGGCCAGGCCGATGGTGATGGCCGGGAAGATGATGTGGAACGAGACCGTGAACGCGAACTGGATGCGCGCCAGGTCCAGTGCCTGTAGATCAAACATGACGATACCCTCGTAAAGGCTGGATGCCGTGCAGCCGCCGCCCGTTCGCCGCGAACCGCAAGGGTTCGCGCTACGGGGGCGGGGGCTGCCAGTGGAGGCCGGGGCGCCGGGCCCGGTCAGACGCCGACGGATTGGATCAGGTTGCTGGCCTGGGCCGCCTCCAGGCGGATGGCGATGAACTTGGAAGTCGGCGTATAGGTGCGGTCGCCGTAGCTCTCCAGTGGCACCAGGGGGTTGGTCTCCGGGTAGTAGGCGGCGGCCTGGCCGGCGGGGATGTCATAGGCGATCAGGGTGAAGCCGCTGACCCGGCGTTCGCGGCCGTCTTCCCACAGGGACACGATGTCCACCTTCTGCCCCGGCTCGTAGCCCAGCTTGCGGATGTCCTGTTCGTTGGCGAACAGCACCTCGCGCATGCCGTAGACCCCGCGATAGCGATCGTCCAGGCCGTACAGCGTGGTGTTGTACTGGTCGTGGGAACGCATGGTCTGCAGGATCAGTTGCGGTTGCTCCTTGAGCTTGCGCACCCCGGGGTTGACCAGGTCCGCGGGCAGTTCGCTGGGGGTGAACTGCGCCTTGCCGGTGGCGGTGTTCCAGCGCCGGTCGGCCGCATCGTTGCCCAGGTGGAAGCCGCCGGGGTTGAGCAGCTTGAGGTTGAAGTCGCTGAAGCCCGGGATGGTATCGGCGATCAGGTCGCGGATGCGCCCGTAGTCTTCGATCACCCACAGCCAGTCGATGGGACGCGGGCCCAGGGTGGCGTTGGCGATGCCGGCGATGATCGCCGGTTCCGAGCGCAGGTGCGCCGACTTGGGCCGCAGTTGGCCATGGGAGATGTGCACCATGCTGAAGGTGTCCTCCACGGTGACGCCCTGGGGACCGTTGGCCTGGATATCGATATCGGTACGGCCCAGGCACGGCAGGATCAGCGCCTCGCGACCGGTCACCAGGTGGCTGCGGTTGAGCTTGGTGGATATGTGCACGGTGAGCTCGCAGTTGCGCAGGGCGGCGTGGGTGCGCGGGGTGTCCGGGGTCGCCTGGGCGAAGTTGCCGCCCAGGCCGATGAACACCTTGGCCTTGCCCTGTTCCATGGCCGAGATCGCCATCACCGTGTTGTGGCCGTGCTCCCGTGGCGGCTTGAAGCCGAAGCGCGCTTGCAGGGCGTCCAGCAACTCGGTAGGCGCCAGTTCGTTGATGCCCATGGTGCGGTCGCCCTGCACGTTGCTGTGGCCGCGCACCGGCGACAGCCCGGCGCCCGGGCGGCCGATGTTGCCGCGCAGCAACAGCACGTTGATCACTTCCTGGATGGTCGGCACCGAGTGGGTGTGCTGGGTCAGGCCCATGGCCCAGCACATGATCACGCGCTTGGCCTTGCGATACATGCGGGCGGCCAGTTCGATATCGGCCAGGGACAGGCCGGACTGCTCGACGATGTGGCTCCAGGACGTGGCGTCGACCTCGGCCAGGTAGCTGTCCAGGCCCGAGGTGTGTTCGGCGATGAAGGCCCGGTCGAACACCGCTTCGCCATGGCTGGCCAGGGCTTCACGCTCCCAGCGCAAGAGGAACTTGGCGATGCCGCGAAAGGCCGCCATGTCGCCGCCCAGGGCCGGACGGAAATAGGCCGAGGAGGTGGGTTCGGAGCCGTTGGTGAGCATCTCCAGCGGGTGCTGCGGATGCTGGAAGCGTTCCAGGCCACGCTCCTTGAGCGGGTTGAAGCAGATCACCTGGGCGCCGCGCTTGACCGCCTCGCGCAGCGGTTCGAGCATCCGCGGATGGTTGGTGCCGGGGTTCTGGCCGATGACGAAGATCGCATCGGCCTGCTCCAGGTCGTGGAACACCACGGTGCCCTTGCCCACCCCGACGCTCTCGAACATGCCCACGGCGCTGGCTTCATGGCACATGTTCGAGCAGTCGGGGAAGTTGTTGGTGCCGTAGGCGCGCACGAACAGCTGGTAGAGGTAGGCGGCTTCGTTGCTGGCCCGGCCCGAGGTGTAGAACTCGGCCTGGTTCGGCGAGTCCAGGCCCTTGAGGTGGCTGGCGATCAGGTCGAAGGCCTCGTCCCAGGTGGTTTCCACATAGCGGTCCTGGGTGGCGTCGTAGCGCATCGGATGGGTCAGGCGGCCCTGGTATTCGAGCCAGTAGTCGCTCTGCGCGGCCAGGGCCGAGACCGTGTACTTATTGAAGAATGCCGGGTTCACCAGGCGCCCGGTGGCTTCCCAGTTGACCGCCTTGGCGCCGTTCTCGCAGAACTTGACCATGCCGTTTTCCGGCGACTCGCCCCAGGCGCAGCCCGGACAGTCGAAACCACCGTTCTGGTTGGTCTTGAGCATGGCGCGGATGTTCTTGAAGGCGTTCTCGCTGCCCAGCCAGTTGCGGGTCACCGCCATCAGTGCCCCCCAACCGGCGGCCGCGCCCTTGTAGGGTTTGTATCGATCAACTTCGCTCATGATATTTCTCCAATGCATCGCACGCAGGGAACCGCCCGACATTCAATGGATGTCGATGGTTTCTGACTGCTCAGGCTAAATGCGATTTTGCTGGGACTGGTTATAAGCCCCGTTGTGTTTGTTTGCGTGGAGTAACTTTCGCGGCCTTTTTCGGGCCACGAATAAAGCCTATTCGGCGTCCGTGCAGGCTGTCTAATCGCAATTAATGACCAACTGATCGAGAACCTCTATCGGGGTATTAATTCTTTTGAAAACAATAGGTTGAATTGATTTATCCGACAGCTTTGCGCTTGATAGATGTTTTTGATCAACCAGTTGTTAATAGCGATTGGACGGACTTTTGAATGGCTCTTAATCTTGCCGCCAATCACTCGCGACAAGCGCGGCTGCACTGTCGGAGTTCAACTAATATTCAATGAGTTCGCATCGGCGACAGAGGCGGTGATGGCAGATCAAGTATTGGTGGATGGCTTTGCTCGCCGGGTCGACTATCTGCGCATGTCGGTGACCGACCGTTGCGATTTTCGTTGCGTGTATTGCATGGCCGAGGACATGCAGTTCCTGCCGCGCCAGCGCATCCTGACCCTGGAAGAGCTGTACCAGCTGGCCGAGCGTTTCGTCGCCCTGGGCACCCGCAAGATCCGCCTGACCGGTGGCGAGCCGCTGGTGCGTTCCGGGGTGGTCGAGCTGTGCCGGCGCATTGCGCGGCTGCCGGGCCTGCGCGAGCTGTGCATGACCACCAACGGCTCGCAACTGGGCAAGCTGGCCGCGCCCTTGTTCGATGCCGGGGTCAAGCGCCTGAACATCAGCCTGGACAGCCTCGACCCGCAGCTGTTCCGCCAACTGACCCGCACCGGCGAGCTGTCCCAGGTGCTGGCCGGGATCGATGCGGCGAACGCCGCTGGTTTTACCCGCACCAAACTCAACTGCGTGGTGATGAAGGGGCGCAACGACCAGCAGGTCAACGACCTGGTGGCCTTCGCCATCGACCGTGGCCTGGACATCTCCTTCATCGAGGAGATGCCCCTGGGCGCCATCAGCGAACACAGCCGCAGCGATGCCTTCTTTTCCAGCGCCCAGGTGCGCGAGCGGATCGCCGAGCGCTACACCCTGATGGAGTCGGCGGAATCGACCCAGGGGCCGTCGCGCTACTGGCGCCTGGCCGAGGCACCGCAGATCCGCCTGGGCTTCATCTCGCCCCACAGCCACAACTTCTGCGGCACCTGCAACCGCGTGCGGCTGACCGTGGAAGGGCGCTTGCTGCTGTGCCTGGGCAACGAACACTCGATGGACCTCAAGGCCGTGCTGCGTGCCCACCCGGGCGATACCCAGCGCCTGGAACAGGCCATCGTCGAGGCCATGAAGCTCAAGCCCTATCGCCATCACTTCGAGCTCAACGATGAGGTGCAGGTGGTGCGCTTCATGAACATGACCGGCGGCTGACCGGCCCCATCCCTTGCTTGCCCGAATCGTCCAGAGGCCGTCCTTCGATGATCGTCAGATCCAAACCCAACCTGCTCGGCGTGCTGTTTTCGCTCAAGGGCTCGATCGCCAAGCGCATCGCCCTGCGCAGCCTGCTGGTGACCCTGCTGGCCGCCGCCATCGTGTTGATCGAGACCCTGCAGCCGGCGTTCTTTTCCAAGGTCAACGCCACGCCCTTCACCTTGCTCGGGCTGTCACTGTCGATCTTCATGAGCTTTCGCAACAACGCCTGCTATGACCGCTGGTACGAGGCGCGCAAGGCCCTGGGCAGTATCGTCACGGACGTGCGTTCGCTGATCCGCGAGACCCAGGTGATCGACGATGCCCAGGCGCGCGGCGCGATCCTGCGCAACCTGTGCGGGTTCGCCCATGCCCTCAAGGCCCGGCTGCGCCAGGAGGACGAGCTGGGGGCCGCGGGCACCTGGCTCAGCCAGCTGCCGCCGGCGGCGACCCCGAACGTTAGTGACAACGTGCTGCGCCTGGTCTCGCGCCAGTGTTCGGGCCTGGCCGAATCGGGCCGCCTTGGCGAGTGGCGCTACATGCTGATCGCCAACCTGCTGGCGGGCATGACCACGGCGCAGACCACCTGCGAGCGGATCAAGGCCACGCCGTTGCCGTTTCCCTACACCTTGCTGCTGCACCGCACCAGCTACATGTTCTGCATCCTGCTGCCCTTTGCCATGGCCGAGCCCCTGGGCTGGCTGACACCGATCTTCACCGCCATCGTCAGCTACACCTTCTTCGGCCTGGACGCCATCGGCGACGAGCTGGAAGACCCTTTCGGTCGTGACGAGAACGACCTGCCCCTGGACGCCATCGTGCGCAACATCGAGCGCGAGATCCTCGATGCCCTGGGCGTCACCGAACTGCCGCCGGTACTCGAGCCGGTGGACTACGTCCTGAGCTGACCCACCCGGGTCGCCGGGCTTTCCCTTGCCTGAGGTTGAACATGAACGACGCTGTCGCCAGTCCCGCGTTGACCCACTTGGATGCCCAGGGTCGGGCCAACATGGTGGATGTCACCGCCAAGCCCGCCACCGACCGTGAGGCCCTGGCCGAGGCCTGGGTGCGGATGCACCCGGCCACCCTGCAATTGCTGGAGGACAACGGCCATCCCAAGGGCGACGTATTCGCCGTGGCCCGGATCGCCGGGATCATGGCGGCGAAGAAGACCCACGAGCTGATCCCCCTGTGCCACCCCTTGCTGCTCACCCAGGTCAGCGTCGAGCTCGCCGCCGTGGCGCCGGACCGGGTGCGAATCACCACCCGTTGCCGGCTCAACGGTGCCACCGGGGTCGAGCTGGAAGCGATGACCGCTGCCAGCGTCGCCGCCCTGACTGTCTACGACATGTGCAAGGCGGTGGATCGCGGCATGGTCATCGAGGGCGTGCGGCTACTGGAGAAACACGGCGGGAAGTCCGGTTCATTCATCGCAGGAGAACAGCCATGATCCTCATCCACTACTTTGCCCGCTACCGCGAACAGCTGGGCAGCGGCGGCGAGAAGCTGGCGCTGCATGCCGAGCTGCGCACGGTTGGCGATGTGCGCCGGTTGCTCATGGCCCGGGACGAGAACTGGGCCCGGGTCCTGGGGGAAAACAGCCTGATGTGCGCGCTGAACCAGGACCTGTGCAAGCTCGACGCGCCCATCGAGGACTTCGACGAGATCGCCTTCTTTCCGCAAGTGACGGGGGGCTGAGGCATGGGTGTCCAGGTCCAGCAACAGGCCTTCAGCCTCGATGCCTTGAACACCGCCCTGCAGGCCGGCGATCCGGCCGTGGGGGCGGTGGTGACCTTCGTCGGCTACGTGCGCGACCTGAACCTGGGGCAGGCGGTGCAGAGCCTGTTCCTCGAGCATTACCCGGGCATGACCGAGCGCTCCTTGCAGGACATCGTGGCACAGGCCGAGCAGCGCTGGCCGCTGCTGCGGGTCGAGCTGGTGCATCGGGTCGGGCTGCTGCGGGTCGGCGAGCCGATCGTCTTCGTCGGCGTGGCCAGCGCCCATCGCCAGGCCGCCTTCGAGGCCTGTGACTTCATCATGGATTACCTGAAGACCCGCGCGCCGTTCTGGAAGCGCGAAGTCACCGACAGCGGCGAACATTGGGTCGAAGGCCGTGCGAGCGACCAGCAGGCCGCCAGCCGCTGGCAGCAACCCTGAGCACCTGCGGTAGATCTGGAACCGACTCTGGGTGGCGAGGGCGCTCGCTGCCGCTCGGCAGCGCAGGCCGTAGACCCGAATCCTCGCTATACCTGATCGAGCGCCTGCCCAAGCGGATGGCCAGGTTGCGCCTTGCAGCGCGAGCGACTTCACGCGCTACAGGAATGCCGTGCGGTTACACCGGGCTGTAGATCCGTGGCGGGCTGCGATGGGGGACGTGGATCAGGTTGAGATGGTGCTTGTTGGCCCATTGCACGGTCAGGGCGGTGGGCGCCGAGAGGCTGACCAGGGTGCCCAGGCGTGCCCGCACGGCCTTGTGGATCAGCTCCAGGCTGCAGCGGCTGGTGACCACGGTAAAGCCCAGGCGCGCGTCGATCCCGGCGTGGAGCAGGGCGCCGATCAGCTTGTCCAGGGCGTTATGGCGGCCGATGTCTTCCTGGCACAGGCGTACCTCTCCTTGTTCATCGAAGTACAGCGCCGCATGCAGGGCGCCGCTGCTGCGGGCCATGAGTTGGGCTTGCTCGATGCGCTCGCGCAGGCCCTGCAGGTGTTCCACCGGCGGCACTGGCGTCGGTTCCAGCACCTGTAGCTGCGGCAGGGCCTGCTCCAGGGCCTCGACTCCACACAAGCCGCAGCCGCTGGTCCCGGCCAGTTGCCGGCGATGGTCCTTGAGGGCCCAGAAGGCCCGGCTGGAAATCTGCACGTCGGCCTGGCAGGCCTGGGGGAAATGGCTCAGGCGGATGTCGTAGATCTCGTCCAGGCCGGTGACGATATCGTTGGTGATGCTGAAGCCACGGATGAAATCCTCCAGGTTGCCCGGAGACACCATCATCACTGCCTGGCTCAGGCCGTTGTAAGTGATGGCCAGGGCGGTCTCGGCGGCCAGGGGCGCGTGGGCCTCTTGCGGCGAGCCGTATTCGCGATAGGCCACGCTCTGCGGCGCCGGGGCCGGTGCGTTGGCCTCGGGCTGTTGATCCGCTTGTTCGATCCGGCAAACCATGCATCCACCTCTTGCTATTGCTGCGCCCGCAGGCGCGCTAAACGGTCATTCGCCCTTGATCGCGAACAGCTTGCGAGCTTCGGCGAAACACTTTTCGGCAATCGCCGATCGTGGTTCGGTCTTGCGCATCACCATGCCCAGGGGCGCCAGCACACTGGCGTCGGGCAGGCTGATGAAGGCCAGGTTCTCGATCGGCGAGTCCAGGCCGCTGTCCAGGGGCATGATCGAGCAACAGAAGCCCTCGTGGATGGCCTGGAACAGCTGGTAGGTCGAATCGCTTTCCAGGATCGGCTGCGGGTTGAGGCCGCGGCTGCGGAAACTCAAGTCGATGGACTTGCGATAGTGCATGCCGGTGCTGAGCATGCCCAGCGGCAGTTCGGCGGCCTCTTCCCAGCTCATCTCGTTGCCTTCGAAATGAAAGTGCCGGGTGTCGTACAGCAGGCCGACCCGGGTCTCGCCGATCTCGAAGAAATCCAGGTAGTTGGGGTTGACGTGGTCCAGGTAGCAGACCCCCAGGTCCAGCTGGTTGTTGCCGATCTCTTCGATGATGCGGTCGGAGCTTGCGGACGACAGGCTGAACTTGAGCTCGGGAAAGCTCGCCGACAGCTTCTGCACGTAGCCGATGGGGTTGAAGCCGCTCAGGGGCACCAGGCCCAGGCGCAGGTTACCCACCAGTTGCCCGCGGCAGGCGGCGGCTTCGGCGAACAGCCCGTCATGGGCGGCGAGCAGGGTCTTGGCCCATGCCAGCACCCGTTCGCCGGCTTCGGTGAAACCCTCGAAACGCTGGCCCCGGGTCACCAGGATCAGGTCCAGCTCGTCCTCCAGGTTGCGCAGGCGCATGGACAAGGTCGGCTGGGTGATGTGGCAGCGCGCGGCAGCCTGGCCGAAGTGGCGGGTCTGTTCCAGCGCGATCAGAAACTTCAGTTGCTTGATGTCCACAATGGCACCTGTCGTGGGAGGGTCGTCATCAGTATTAACGCAGAGGTTCCAGCGGTGGGAAGACCCGAAGATCGTCCCGGGCTGTTGCGCCAGCCTTCAGGCCGGGGAGCCGGGGGGTGTTTCAGACAGTAGTTCAGGGCTGTTGAAATTGCTCAGCCGGGGATCGTCGGCGGCGCAGCGCAGGGGCGTCAGGCCCGATATACGCAGGGCCCGCAGCAAGCTGCGCTCGCCCTGGTCCCAGGCCTGGCGCAGATCGCCCAGCACTCGCGTCGGCAACAGGCTGAACATGGGTTGCCATTGGCCGTCCTGCTGCACCATCACCGGTTGTTCGCCAGCACCGCGGGCTTGCCACAGGGCCTCGATCAAGGCCCTGTCGATGCATGGGGCATCGCAGGCCAGCACCAGCAGCCAGGGGTGCCGGGCCTGGGCCAGGCCGGCCAGGACACCGGCCAGCGGGCCGGGAAAATCCTGCTGGGCATCAGCCACCAGCTGGTCGGCGTAGGGCCGGTACTGCTCGGCGTTGCGGTTGCAGGAAATGATCAGGTCGTCGCTCAGGGGCCGCACCACGTCGTGCACATGGGCAATCAGCGGCCGGCCGCGCCAGGGCACCAGGCCCTTGTCCCGGCCGCCCATGCGCAATCCGCGCCCGCCTGCCAGCAGCAGGATCGAGCAGGGCAGGGGAGTGGCGCTGGCAGGTCGGGTCGGGGTCATGGGTCACGGGCATGTCAGGTCGATGGCGGGCACGATCTCATTGTCTGTCCGCGGCGTCCAATCGGAACATTCGAATGGCTGATCGATCCGGCTTATCAGGCCCTGGCACGGGCCTGGCGACGATAGAGCGGGTCGATAATCCGGTCAGCCAGAACGATTAGACAGCCGCGCTTTGCGGCCTTTAGCCTGGGTCCATGATTTTTATCTTGGCGGTCGGAGAGTGACATGAGCGTGAAGGCGGATGCGTTGTTTGTACCTTTGAATATTGCCGTGCTGACGGTCAGCGATACCCGGGAATATGCCACCGATACCTCCGGGCAGTTGCTGGTCAGCCGCTTGCTCGAAGCCGGGCACACCCTGAGCGAGCGCAACCTGCTCAAGGACGATCTGTACAAGATCCGCGCCCAGGTCGCGACCTGGATCGCCGACGAGCGCATCCAGGTGGTGCTGATCACCGGCGGCACCGGCTTCACCGGCCGCGACAGCACCCCGGAAGCCGTGGGCTGCCTGCTGGACAAGCGCATCGATGGTTTCGGCGAGTTGTTCCGTGCGATCTCGATCCTCGATATCGGCACCTCCACGGTGCAGAGCCGGGCCCTGGCCGGGCTGGCCAACGGCACCCTGGTGTGCTGCCTGCCGGGCTCCACCGGCGCTTGCCGGACCGCCTGGGAAGGCATCCTCGCCGAGCAGCTGGATGCCCGGCACCGGCCGTGCAACTTCGTCCCGCACCTCAAGCCGGTGCAGGCCTGCGAGTCCCGCGGATGAGCCAGGGCAAGCTGATGCCGGTGGAGCAGGCGCTGGCCAGCCTGCTGGCCATGGCCGATGCCCGGCAACTGGACCAGAGCCAGGAGCTGGCCCTGGACCAGGCCCGGCAGCGGGTCCTGGCCTGCGACCTGGTGGCGACCCTGGATTTGCCGCCCTGGCCCAACAGCGCCATGGACGGCTACGCCCTGGACCTTGCCCACTGGGACGGCCAGCCCCTGCTGGTGGCGCAGACGGTGTTCGCCGGCCGGCCCGGTACGCCGTTGCAGCCGGGCACCTGCGCGCGGATCTTCACCGGCGCCCCGGTGCCCGCCGGCGCCGACTGCGTCGAGATGCAGGAGAACGTCGAGCGGCTGGATGATGGCCGGGTGCGTTTTACCCAGGCGCTCAAACCGGGGCAGAACATCCGTCCCCAGGGCCAGGAGAACCGCGCCGGCCAGGTACTGCTCGAGGCCGGCACGCGCCTAGGGCCCTTCGAGCTGGCGGTGGCCGCCGCCCAGGGTTGTACCCGGTTGCCGGTGGTGCGCAAGCCCCGGGTGGCGCTGCTGTCCACCGGTGACGAGCTGCTGGAGCCGGGCATGCCGCTGCGCGAAGGCTGCATCTACAACAGCAACCGCACCTTGCTCCGGCATTGGCTCGATGCCCTGGGCTGCGAGGTGATTGATGCCGGGATCCTGCCGGACCAGCCGCAGCAGACCCGGCTACGGCTCGAGCAACTGCAGCACGGTGCCGACCTGATCCTCACCACGGGCGGAGTGTCCTCGGGCGATGCCGACTGCCTGGGCCAGGTGCTGCGCGACAGTGGCCGGCCGCTGTTCTGGAAACTGGCGATCAAGCCCGGCAAACCGTTGACCGTGGGCTACTTCGGCCAGGTGCCGGTGATCGGCCTGCCGGGCAACCCGGCCTCGGCCCTGGTGACCTTCGGCCTGCTGGCCCGTGCCTACCTGCTGCGCATCCAGGGCGTGGGCGAGGTCGAGCCTCTGGGCGTGATGGTGCCGGTGGCCTTCGACTGGACCCGGGCCGGCAGCCGTCGAGAGTACCTGCGCGCGCGCCTGGAGCAGGGGCGGGCGGTGCTCTATCCGAACCAGAGCTCCGGGGTGCTGCTGGGGGCCTGCTGGGCCGATGGCCTGGTGGAGATTCCCGAAGGGCGGACCCTGCAGGCCGGGGATCTGGCGCGCTTCATTCCGTTCAGCGAGCTGTTCTAGATCTTCCAGTGCCGGGCGCTCTTGGCCAGGCGCTGGCGCATCTCGCCGAGGGTCGCCACCAACTGCCGGGTCAGCAGCCGGTAGCCATCCGGTGCCGAGTGCGCCGGTGCTTCCAGGGCATTGCCCGGGCTGGCCTCCAGGGGTTTTTCCAGGCGCTGGGTAATGCCTGACTGCAGGGCCCGGGCCATGCCCACCAGGTGCATGCGGATCTGCCGGTGCTCGGCCTTGAGGCCCAGTTGCATCTGCGCCATGGCCTGGCGGTCGCCAGCATCGGGGCGGGTATTGCCGAGGATCTCCAGGGTGCTGATGCACATCCGCAGGTTGCGCTGGATGGTGTCCAGCTCGGTCATGGAAATCCGCACTTCCTTGGACACCGAGGGCATCAGCGAGCGCAGTTGCAGCATGGCGCTGTTGACCCGCCCGAGCAGCCTCAGGTGCTCGTCGTCGGTCACCGATTGGCCCTTGGTGATCCGCCCGTACAACTGCGCGCAGTCGCGCAGGGCGCCGGCCAGGTTGTAGCGCCAGGAGTACACCGCGTACAGCGGGATGGCGAAGGAAAACGCCAGGGCCAGGGCGATGCCGATCAGGATATCCACCGCCCGCCACAGGCCGTCGCTGACCTGGTTGTCGCCATGGCCGGCGACGATGAACACGGTGATCGCCGCCAGCAGCGCGGTGTAGCCGCCCTTGCCGATGGCGTGGTAGGAAAAATAACCGCAGACCGCCGACATGCCCAGGTAGGTCAGCCAGGGCTGGCCGAAGTACGCCTGCTGCACGATCAGCAGCAGGCCGACCCCGGCGCCCACCAGGGTGCCGATGGCCCGTTCGGCGGCTTTCTTGCCGATGTTGCCGTGGTGCTGCAGGCCGCCGATCACCACCAGCATGGTCACCGAGGCCCATTCGCCGTGGGGCAGGTTCAGGCCGGTGGTCAGGAGGATCGTGGCGATCAGCCCGAGGACCACCCGCACCGCGTGGATCAACCGGGCATGGCGATAACGCCGGTACGGGTCGAGCACTGGCCGCAGCAGATGGCGCAGCCAGGAGGGCAGGCGTGTGCCCCGCAGGTGTTTGAAAGGGCCCAGACCGGTTTCTCCTGTGGTGGGTGAAAGGCAGCGAGTGGAGGGAGCCTGCCAGGCAGGCCCCCGGGCCTTGCTAGAAAATGTAGTCGGTGGTCAGGAAGCTGGAGTCGCGGTTGCGGATGATGTCGCTGATCAGCTCCTTGTTGCGCGCCTGGAACTTGGTGGCCACCAGGGTGCGGATCGAGAAGGTGCGCAGCGCGTCATGGACCGACAGCGTGCCCTCGGCGGAGTTCTTGCGGCCGTTGAAGGGGAAGGTGTCCGGGCCGCGCTGGCATTGGGCGTTGATATTGATCCGCCCCACCTGGTTGGCGAAGGCGTCCACCAGCTTGCCGATCTGCGCCGGGTCGCTGCCGAACAGGCTCAGTTGCTGGCCGAAGTCCGACTCCAGCACGTAGTCGATCACCGTCTCCAGGTCGCGATAGGGCACGATGGGCACCACCGGGCCGAACTGCTCCTCGTGGTACACGCGCATCTGCGGGTTCACCGGGTACAGCACCGCCGGGTAGAAGAACGAGGCCCGGGACACGCCGCCATCGGGGTTCACCACCTGCGCGCCATGGGCCTGGGCATCGGCCACCAGGCCCTGCAGGTAGTCGACCTTGGTGTTCTCCGGCAGCGGGGTCAGGGCCACGCCGGGCTCCCAGGGCATGCCCGGCTTGAGGCTGTGCAGCTTGGCATTGAATTGCTCGATGAAGCGCTGCACCACCGCTTCGTGGACGAACAAGATCTTCAACGCGGTGCAGCGCTGGCCGTTGAACGACAAGGCGCCGGTCAGGGCTTCGCTGACGGCGTTGTCCAGGTCGGCATCGGGCAGCACGATTCCCGGGTTCTTCGCGTCCAGGCCCAGGGCCGCGCGCAGGCGGTGCGGCTTGGGGTGGAGTTTCTTCAGGTCGCTGGCGGCCTTGTTGGTGCCGATGAAGGCGAAGATGTCGATCTTGCCGCTGGCCATCAGGGCGCTGACGGTCTCGCGGCCGCTGCCGTAGATGACGTTGATCACCCCGGCCGGGAAGCTGTCGCGGAACGCCTCCAGCAATGGGCGGATCAGCAGCACGCCGAGCTTGGCCGGCTTGAACACCACGGTGTTGCCCATGATCAGCGCCGGGATCAGGGTGGTGAAGGTCTCGTTGAGCGGGTAGTTGTAGGGCCCCATGCACAAGGCCACGCCCAGGGGCACGCGGCGGATCTGGCCGAGGGTGTCCTGCTCCAGTTCGAAGCGGCTGGAGCGCCGGTCCAGTTCCTTGAGCGCGCCGATGGTGTCGACGATGTAGTCGCAGGTGCGGTCGAACTCTTTCTCCGAGTCCTTGAGGTTCTTGCCGATCTCCCACATCAACAGCTTGACCACCGCGGTGCGCTGCTCGCGCATGCGCGCCAGGAAGGCCTCCACATGCTGGATGCGCTCGGCCACGCGCATCGTTGGCCAGGCGCCCTGGCCCCGGTCGTAGGCGCGCACGGCGGCGTCCAGGGCACTGAGGGCGGTGTCGGCATCCAACAACGGGGTACTGCCGAGGATCACCTGCCGGTCGCCGTCGGCGCCTGTGAGGTAGATCGGGCTGCGGACCTGGGCCAGGGGGCCGTTCCAGATACGCAGCTGGCCATCCACCAGGTAGTCGCGTTGCTCCACCGGGTCGGGCAGGCGATAGGCTTCGGGGATGTCGCTGGCGGTTGGAAACAGGTTGCTGAGGACTTTGGCTGTGGTCATGACTCTACCCCGTGTTGGAAATGGCTCTGGCGCGGATGACAGGCGATTCGTCGTTCCTGGGTTTATCAGGCCGTTGAAAAACGACCTGCGTTGCCATCGCTGCGTTGAAAACAGGCGGGTGCGCCAGCCCGGTCAAAATGCTCATTTACCTGGGGTAAACGGCGCTTTTTCGCCTGTTTTCGCCTTGCGCTGGCTGCCTCGCCCATGTTTTTCAATGGCCTGTTATACGCCTGAACGGCCGGGTTCTTCAGCAGTTTCTGCGCTCGGCCGGCAGGCGGTCATGGTTCGAGATTAAACGTTTCAGCGGATGCCCGGCAACTGTTCTCGGCGGCCTGCGCCAAGCCTTGGCCGCAGGCGGTCCGAGCACAGGCCGGGCGCTCTGGCCGGCTGTCCGGCCAAGTCCCCTTGGCTGGCCGCCAATGCCCTCAACCCGGGGGCTCCGGTGCCTTAGTGTTGCCCTGTGAGGTGGATCCCATGGCCGGGATCGACCCTTTGCCCGGCTGCCCCGAGGACTGCCTATGCCCAGCGTCACCCTTGTGTTTTTCCCCCCGTTGCGGCGCTTGCTCGCCCCGGCCTGTCGCGGCGCCCTGGTACTGGCCCTGGGCTTGTCCCTGGGCGCTTGCGGCGATGCCGAGCCGCCGGCTTCCGGGCGCGTTGACGCGACCCGCCAGAGCCCGGCCGACCCGGACCTGGCGCGGATCTACGACAGCAGTTGCAAGCTGTGCCATGCCAACCCGGCTTCCGGCGCGCCGCTGGCCGGCGATGCCAAGGCCTGGGCCCCGCGGCTGGCCCAGGGCGCCGATACCCTGCTGGACCACAGCATCAACGGTTACCAGGGCATGCCGCCCATGGGCCAGTGCATGCAGTGTTCCGAAGAGCAGTTCCTGGCGCTGATCCGCTTCATGTCCGGCCATTCATTCCAATAAAAATACAAGGTCACCTTCCATGGTCATGCACCTCTCTCGCCGTCGCCTGTTGCAAGGGGCCGGCGCCCTCGGCGCATTCACCGCGCTGTGCAGCAACCCGCTGATGGCCGAACTGGTCCGCGCCCCGCGGCTGATTCCCTGGCGCAACTGGTCCGGCGCGCAAAGCTGCCTGCCCGAGGCACGCCTGGCGCCCAAGGACCTGGACGAGCTGGTCCAGGTGATCCGCAAGGCCCCGGGCAAGATCCGTCCGGTGGGCTCGGGGCACTCCTTCAGCGCCCTGGTGCCCACCGACGGCACCTTGCTCTCCCTGGCCTATTTCAACGGCCTGCTGGAGCACGATCCCAAGACCCTGCAGGCGGAGTTCGCCGGCGGTACGCCGATGTCGCTCATGGGGCCGGCGCTCAAGGCGGTGGGGCAGGCTCTGTGGAACATGGCCGATATCGACTACCAGACCCTGGCCGGGGCGATTGCCACCTCGACCCATGGCACCGGGGTCGGCTTCGGTTCCTATTCGAGCCAGGTCTGCGGGTTGCAACTGGTGACCGCCGCTGGCCAGGTGCTGGACTGCGACCGCCAGCGTAACGCCGAGGTGTTCCATGCCGCGCGGGCGTCCCTGGGGGCGCTGGGGGTGACGACCCGGGTGCGCTTGCAGAACCGCGAGGCCTATCGCCTGCGGGAGAAGCAGTGGATCGCCAAGACCGACGAACTGCTGGAGGACATGGACCACCTGACCCGCAGCAACCAGCACTGGGAAATGCTCGTGGTCACCCATTCCGACTACGCCCTGGCGGTGGCGCTGAACGAAACCACGGACCCGGCCACCGCGCCTCGCGATCCGGCCGAGGAGGGCGGCAACGAGTTCGTCAGCCTGATCGAGAACCTGGACAAGTACGTCAGCGATTTTCCCGACACCCGGCGCCACCTGCTCAATAGCCTGCGCTGGCTGGCGAGCTTCGATGAACGGGTGGGCGATTCCTACCAGGTCTACGCCAACGTGCGCAGCGTGCGCTTCAACGAGATGGAGTACTCGGTGCCGGCGCACCTGGGGCCGGCCTGCCTGCGCGAGATCCTCGCGCTGATCCATGACAAGGACCTGCGCACCTGGTTTCCCATCGAGTACCGCTACGTCAAGGCCGACGACATTCCCCTGAGCATGTTCGAGGGGCGCGACAGTTGCTCGATCTCGGTGCACCAGCACTACAGCATGGACCACCACAACTTCTTCGCCGCGGTGGAGCCGATCTTCTGGAAGTACCAGGGGCGCCCGCACTGGGGCAAGCACCACAGCCTCAACGCCCGCCACCTCCAGGCGCTGTACCCGCAATGGCAGGCTTTCGCCAAGGTGCGCCAGGAGCTGGACCCACGCGGCACATTCATCAACGCCCACCTGGCCTCGGTGCTGGGGGTGGCATGAAGCGGAGATCAGCACCATGAACCGTCGTCGTTTCATGGCCGGCACCCTGGGGGCCGGCGTCTTGTTGGCGGGTGTCGGCGCCTGGCTGCGGCCGGGCGAGCGGGGCGCGCCCTACGATGCCTATTTCGCCGGGCTCAATCGCGAGCTCAAGGCCA
The DNA here is from genome assembly GCF_014230245.1 of Pseudomonas sp. MSSRFD41. Classification (NCBI taxonomy): domain Bacteria; kingdom Pseudomonadati; phylum Pseudomonadota; class Gammaproteobacteria; order Pseudomonadales; family Pseudomonadaceae; genus Pseudomonas; species Pseudomonas sp. MSSRFD41. Next base: position 70,699 of record NZ_JACKZK010000019.1, read on the forward strand.
ACGGGCCGATGCAGCCGGTGATGCTGATCGACCTCGATCGCCTGGACCACAACATCGACGTGGTCAAGCAATCGGTGCAGCGCGGCGGCAAGCACCTGCGCCTGGTGGAGAAATCACTGCCGTCGCCCGGGCTGCTGGCCTATATCGCCCAGCGTGCCGGGACCCGGCGCTTGATGTCGTTCCACCAGCCGTTCCTCAACCACGATGCCCAGGTCTTCGCCGACGCCGACATCCTCCTGGGCAAGCCGCTGCCGGTGCGCGCCGCCGAATTGTTCTACCAGCAGCACCAGGGCCCGTTCGATCCGGCCCGGCAACTGCAATGGTTGCTGGATACTCCCGAGCGCCTGCAGCAATACCTGGCGCTGGCCCAGGGCCTGGGCACCAGGATGCGCATCAATATCGAGCTGGATGTGGGCCTGCACCGTGGCGGGGTGGCGGACAACGCGGCCCTGGGGCGGATGCTGGCGTTGATCGCCGCTCACCCGCAGCACCTGGAGTTCGCCGGGTTCATGGGGTACGACCCGTTCGTCGACATGGGCGTGCCGGGGATCCTCGGCTCGCCGGAAGGTCTGTTCGCCAAGGTCATGGCGATCTACACAGGCTTCGTCGACTTCACCCGCCAGCAGTACCCGGCGCTGTGGCGCGCGGGCCTGACCCTGAACACGGCCGGCAGCCCCAGCTATCGGCGGCACGAGCAGGAATCCCTGAGTACCGAGGTCTCGGTGGGCACGGCGATGCTCAAGCCCAGCCACTACGACCTGCCATCCCTGGAACAGCACCAGCCGGCGGCGTTCATCGCCACCCCGGTGCTCAAGAGCACCGGGCCGGTGCGGATCCCGGCCCTGGATGACAAGTCACGGCTGTTGTCCTGGTGGGACAGCAACCAGCGCGAGACCTTCTTCATCTACGGCGGGCACTGGCTGGCGGATTTCGAATCGCCGGCGGGCTTGCAGAGCAACGGCCTGTTCGGTCGCAGCTCCAACCAAGAAATGGTCAACGGCTCAAGCGCCGTGGGCCTGGCGGTGGACGACCATATCTTTCTGCGCCCGCAGCAGAGCGAAGCGGTGTTGCTGCAGTTCGGCGACCTGCTGGCCCTGCGCGGCGGGCGCATCGTCGAGCGCTGGCCGGTCTACGCCTGACCCCCATGACAGCGGCTACCCGAAGCCTGTAGCCGCTGTCGAGCCACGGCGAGGCTGCGCCAAGGTCCGCAGGACCTTCAGCGATGCCCGGACCGCCGTGGCCTTGCAGGCCATGCGCAGCCTGCGGCGGCTGCACGAAACCGGCAGCCGCCGAGCGGGCTCACAGGGCGAAAGGAATGGTCAGCTTGGCCCAGAGCATGTCGCCCTCGGGGCGGTTCTCCACATCGAACTCCTTGGCCCAGCGGATCTCGGCGCTGGCGTACTTGAGAAACCGCAGGTGCAGCGCCGGGCCGATGGCGAATACCTGGCCGCGCACGCCGTCGCTGACGTCCTCGCCCATGAAGGTCACGGTCTTGCCGAACTGCTTGTCGTCGGTGGTCTGCTTCAGGTAATAGCCGTTGAGCCCCAGGCTCAGGTCGTCGGTCACCCGGTAGCTGGCCGAGTAGTCGAAGTGGAAGATCTGCCCGGAGCGGTAGTGGGTGGCGTGGTTCTCCTTGTTGAAGCTGTAGGTGCTCTTGAACGACAGCTCGGTGCGCTCGGTGGGCAGCCAGGTCATGGAGAACAGAGGCTTGTAGGTGGTGAAGTTGTTGCTGGTGTTGGCCATCCGCTCCTTGTCGTATTCGCCTGTGGGCAGGGTCACCTCCACGGCCGCGGCCAGAGTCAGGTCGGGGCCCATGTCCCAGAGGATGATCGGCGCCAGGGTGGTGTCGCCCATGCTCTCGCGGCGGTCGCTCTGGCCGAACATCGCCACCTGCTGGCGCAGGTAGGGCTGGGCCGCGTAGCCGCCCAGGCGCCCGCCGAAGATGCGTATCGGGCTGAGGTAGTCCAGGCGCGGGATGATCGCGTCGGAGGTGATCTTGACCCCCGGGACCTTGCCGCCCATGGAGCTGATGTCGAGCTTCTTCGCCTGGTAGTGGTTGTAGTAGAGGTTGAAGGAGAACATGTGGTCCGGAAGCTGGTCGGACCCTAGCGGCAGGACGTAGAAACCGTCGGTGCCGGGACCTATGTTGTCGACGCCGGACTCGGTGGCCTGGACGCTCACGCAGCACGTGGCCAGGACCAGGGCCAGGCCTGGGCGCAGGGGAAAACTGGGACGGGTCGGGTGCATGGTTGGGCTCATTCTTATTGTTAGTAGGAGGGCAGCGGCGGGGGCACCGGCCGCCCCATAGAAATAAGCCCTGGCCGGTTCGTGGGGCAGGGTATTGGCGGCCACCCAGGGGGACTTTGTCGGACACTTTGCAATGCCTTGTTACATTCCTCCGCCAAAGCCTGTGGGAAGGGATATGCTTGGCCTGGCCGGTGCAGCCTTGGCAGCGGTGTTGTCCCGACAAAATAAGAACAGCCGCCCAAGCGGCCCGGAATCGCCTCCATGAACAAAGCCGTCGATCCCCATGACCAGCTGGCACTGGTTTCACCTTTCCTGTTGCAGACCCTGGCCGATGTCGCCAACGACAAGGGCATCAGCGCCGAGCGCCTGTGCCGGGGCCTGGGCTTCACCCAGGAGGACCTGCAGGACCCGACCCTGCGCATCTCCTACCGCCAGGCGGTGGCGATGATCGAACGGGCCCTGGACGCGTTGCCCCAGCAAGGGCTGGGGCTCTGGGTCGGCAGCCGCAACGTGCTGGGCACCCTGGGCCTGCTGGGCCATGCCCTGTCCCTGTGCCGGACCCTGGGCGACGCCTTCGAACTGGGCATCCGTCACCAACACACCTCGGGCACCATCGTCAGTGCCGATATCGGGCGCCAGGGCGAGGAGTTCTTCGTCGAGCTGCAATGCCGGTTGCCCTACGGCGAGGTGCAGATCTTCGCCGCCGAGGAGTTCTTCGCCAGTTTGCTGATCTATGGCCGGGCGCTGTTGAGCGCTGACTTCCAGGCGCTGCGGGTGGAGTTCATGCATGCCGCGCCGGCCTATGCCGGGCTCTATACCCAGTTGCTGGGACCGAACGTGCACTTCGGTTGCCTGCACGCGCGCATGGTGATCGAGGCCCGCTGGTTGCAGGCGCCGCTGCCCAACCACCATCCGGTGGCGCTGCGCCAGGCCCTCAAGCTGCTGGAGCTGGAAAGCGCCCAGGTGCACCAGAAGATGGACCTGATCCAGGCGGTGGAGCGGGCCTTGTCCCGGGATTTGCGCTCCGGCAGCCATATCGAGCAGGTGGCGGGGGACCTGAACATGAGCGGGCGCACCCTGCGCCGGCGCCTGACCGAGCACGGCCTGACCTTCGAGACCCTGCTGGAACGGGTGCGCCAGGCGCGGACCCTGAACCTGCTGGGCAACCCCGAACTGTCCATCGAGCGCATCACCGAAGAGGTGGGCTACAGCGACGTGCGCAGCTTTCGCCGGGCCTTCAAGCGCTGGACCGGCCTGAGCCCCAGCGCCTTTCGCGAAGACGCGGCGTTGCATTGAGCGGGTCTGGCGTTTCTGCGGCCGCTGCGCGCCCGTACGCAGCCTGCGGCAGCGGCTACGCGAATCCGGTGTAGCCGCTGTCGAGCCAGGGCGAGGCTGCGTCAAGGGCCGCGGGCCCTTCAGCGATCGCAAGATCCAGGTGATCCTGCGGGTCGCGCACGGCCTGCGGCGGCGGTAAACTCCGCGCTTTCATTCAGGAGTTCCCATGAGTTACTACCAGTCCGGCATCCTCGCTGCCCCCGTTCCGTCCCAGGCCCGCCACCTGTTTTTCGCCCTCGAGTCCATCGCGGCGTTGCCCCAGGCGCTCGACCAATTGCTGGCGCGGATCGATGGCGCCAGCGCCGTGGCCGGGTTCGGTGCCTCGCTGGTCAAGGCCCTGGGGGCTCGTGTGCCAGGACTGAAGGCCTTCCCCGGACTGACCGGGGTCGGCGTCGATAACCCTTCGACCCAGCACGCCCTGTGGGTCTGGTTGCATGGCGACGAGCGAGGCGAGCTGATGCACCGCAGCAATGAGCTGGAGGCCGCGCTGGCCCCGGCCTTTCGCCTGGTGCAGATGAACGAGGCCTTCCGCCACAAGACCGGCCATGACCTGACCGGCTACGAAGACGGCACCGAGAACCCCCAGGACGAGGCAGCAGCCACGGCGGCCCTGGCCGTTGGCGAGGCCGGGCTGCGCGGTGGCAGCTTTGCCGCGATCCAGCAGTGGCAGCATGATTTCAAGGGGTTTGCCGCGATGCAGCCCGAAGAGCGTGACAACATCATGGGCCGACGCCTGAGCGACAACGAGGAACTGGACGACGCTCCGGTCTCGGCCCACGTCAAGCGCACGGCCCAGGAAAGCTTCACCCCCGAGGCCTTCCTCGTACGGCGCTCGATGCCGTGGCTCGAAGGTGACAAGGGCGGCCTGATGTTCCTCGCCTTTGGCCATTCCTTCAGCGCCTTCGAAGCCCAGCTGCGGCGCATGAGCGGCCTGGAGGACGGCATCACCGATGGCCTGTACCGCATGAGCCGGCCGATCACCGGTGGCTACTACTGGTGCCCGCCACTGCTGGACGGCAAGCTCGACCTGCGCGCCCTGCAAGCGGCCTGACTGGCACTCCACCCCGCCGCCCAGGGGCGCATGGCAGCTAACGCCGATTGCCGGCCAGCGGCAGGATGGCCAGGAACGACAGCGCGCAGATCGCCATGGAGGCCAGCAGTAGCAGGCCAAAGTCCAGGGTGTCGCCCAGCAGCCAGGCGGCGAGGGACGGGCCCACGGCCAGGCCGCCACAAATGGCCAGGTTGGCCAGCACCACCAGCTTGCCGCCCTGGCGGTCGTAGTCGCTGATCGCCGAGAGCAGGAAGGGCAGGGCGAAGGTCCAGGCGAACTTGAAGGCGCAGGCCGCCAGCAGGTAGCGCCAGGTGGAGATCTCGCCGAGCAGGCCGCACAAGCCCGCGGTCATGGCCAGGTAACCCAGGGCCAGCAGCCAGGCACGCCGGCCCCGGGCTCCGATCCAGCTGGCCATGGCCGCGCCCGCCACGCCCATCAATGAAGCCGTCGCCAGGGCGCTGGCACTGTCGCCGGTGCTGATGCCGCGCAGGCGTGCCAGTTCGCCGGCGAAGGTCCAGATGCCGCTGAGGCTCAAGTAGAAAAGAAAGATCGCCAGCATGCCCAGGCAGACCTTGAGCCGCATCGCCTGGGCCTGGCGTGGCGGCAGTGGGCGGCTATCGTCGTGACTCCCGGCGGGCAGGGAAAGCACCAGCGGCAAGATCAAGGCGGTGAACAGCGCGATCAGCAGGAAGAAGCTGGAAACGCCCCAGTGCTCGAACAGCCATGGCATGAACTGCAGGCACAGCGCCGCCAGGACCAGCTGCCCGGTGACCCACAGGCCGAACGCGCGGGTGGCGTTGGGCAAGGTTCCGGCGGTGCCCAGGCACACCAGCACCAGCGCGGCTTCGCTGAAGGCCGTGAGAAATCGCAGGGCGGCCAGGAGGCCGAAGCCGGGGCTCGGCTCGCTCATCAGCCAGGCGCTGAACAGGTTGCCCAACAGGAACAGGCTGCCGGCCAGGCCGGCGATCCAGCGCCAGTCGTAGCGGCGCATCCACAGGTAGGTCGGCAGGGTGGAGATGGCCATGGCGCCCAACTCCAGGCTGAACAGCCAGCCGACCTGGCGGTTATCCATGCCCAGTTCGACGATGTAGCGGCTGGCCAGGGCCGGTGCCGTCAGCAGCACCAGCGGCCCGATGGCGGAGAACAGGAGCACCGCCAGCAGGCGCAGGCGGTCGCGGCTTTGCGCCATGTCGATGGCTGGAGCGGATGGCACGCTCATGAGTCTCGCTCCGGCTGCTCCAGCAGCGGTGAATGCAGGCTGGCCTTGAGCTGGGCGATCCACTGCCGCTGGTGTTCGGCCAGTTCCTGGCCCGGCAGGGCGCGCATGGCGCTCAGGTGGGGATCGGCGATACCGCTTTGCAGGCCGCTGAGGGTCTCGATCACCGCCAGGCCGAAGTACGGCACCGAGTTGGCCTCGTAGCCGCCTTCGTGGCACAGCACCAGGCGCCCGTCGCACAGGCGCTCGGCGGCGAGCATCAGCCGGGTGGTCAGTTTGCGGTAGGCCTCGCTGTGCAGCAGCATGCGGCCCAATGGGTCGTGGGCCCCGGCATCGAACCCGCAGGGCACCAGGATCAGTTGCGGACGGTGGGCGGCCAGGGCCGGCAGCACTATTTCGTCGAAGGCATGCAGGTAGGCGCCTTCCCCTGAGCCCGGGGGGAGCGGGATATTGAGATTGAAACCCAGGCCGGCGCCTGCCCCTTGTTCCTCGACCTTGCCCGAATCCTGCGGATAGTTGCCGTCCTGGTGCAGGGAGAGGGTCAGCACCCGTGGATCGTCCCAGAAAATGCTCTGGGTGCCATTGCCGTGGTGCACGTCCCAATCCACCACCGCGATCCGTTCCAGGCCATGCACCGCCAGGGCTTCATGGGCGGCGAGCGCGGCATTGGCCAGCAGGCAGAAGCCGCGTCCACGGTCGGCTTCGGCATGGTGTCCAGGCGGGCGGACCAAGGCGTAGGCATTGCGCGCATCGCCACGCAGCACCTGTTTGACGGCCTCGATCACCCCGCCGGCGGCGAGCTTGGCGATCTCGAAGCTGCCGCTGCCGAACGGCGTATTGTCGCCGGCGTCGCCACCTTGCCGGTCGCTGAGGCCTTGCAGGTACTGCAGGTAGTCGGCGCCATGCACGCGCAGCAGTTGTTCGTCGGTGGCGGGCCTGGGCTTGATCGGCAGCAGTTGTTCGGTGATGCCGCTGATATCCAGCAGGTTCTTCAGCCGCCGCTTGCTTTCCGGGTTCTCGAAGTGCAGGCCGGGCTGGATCTGCAGGCCGGGGGCGAACAGGCCGGCATGGTTGCCGGTGGAATGCCACATGTAGAGCTCGTGCCAGACAAGTGCCGTTTGCATGGAGTCATTGCCTCTCTGGCGCACGGGAGTACGCCGGTTCTCGGGGTGCTGTCGGGGAGGGTGCGAGCCGAGGTTAGAAAGGCTGGGGCCATCGATAAATACACCCGAGGAGGTAGGGGCGGCAGGCGCTCCTTGGGCGAGCCCCGGGGCAAGTGTTTCCTTCGGAAACAGCCTTGGCCGGGGCGAGCGTCACGCCAGGGCAGGTGGGCGTGAGGCTTGCTTGAGAAACAGGTCGCACAGCTGCATCTGCGAGGACACCGCAAGGCGTGCGTAGATATTGCGTCGATGCACCTTGACCGTGCCGGGGCTGATGCCCAGGTGCCGGGCGATGAGCTTGCCGGGGTTGCCTTGCAGCATCAGGCGCACCACTTGCCGCTCCCGCGGGGTCAGGAGTTCCCCGGCAAAAGTCGCCAGTGCCTGCTCCAGGGGGCTGGTGGTGCTGGGCAGTGCGCGATGCTGGTCGCTGTAGCTGCGCAGCAGGTGCTGGAGGATCGGGTAGATGTTGTGCAGTGCTTGCAGCTCCTGGGTGCTGGCCAGGCAGCGCGAACGCCTGCCGATGGACATGACCAGGGTGGTCTGGGCATCGACGGGCACCAGCACGCCGATTTCATCGGCCAGGTCCAGCTCCTGGTAGTAGTGCCGGTAGTAATCGGTGTCGCGCAGCTGGCAGGTGCGCTGGTTGATGCGCAGGATGCCGCTGGTGCGGCCATCGACGATGGAGCAGGACACCGGGTCCAGGCGGTAGATGTCGTCCAGGTAACGCGCGATGTAGCGTTCGTGCTGCTGGGCGGGATAGTCCTCGTAGAGGATCTGCGGACGGCAGCCTGCGCGATAGGACTTGATGACCACGTTGTCGTGGGCCAGCAAGGACTGCAGGGAGTACGACAGCAAGTCCGGGAACCCCGGGTGGGCGCTGTTCTCCAGCAACCTGGCGAGCATCTGGTGCCAGTCGGCCATTTCCCACTTCGCCAGCGGCTTGGTCAGTTGCATGGGTATCCCCCGTTCGCGTGTTCTGGGCGGCTGTCGGTATTGGCAGCAAATGCAGTGCCATCTCGGGCTTGGCCAAGATTTGCGCGGCGCCCTGTTCGCCAAGGCCCGCCGCTGCTTGCCCGGCGCTCGATCGGACGAGTGGTGTTCAGAGATTTCGTACGATTCTTGTCAGAAAATTCCTATAGGAGTACAAATGTACTCCATGACGACTTTATCTCCCCGGCGCAGTGCCATCCTGACCTTTATCCGCGAACGCATCGCCGATCGCGGCCAGCCGCCGAGCCTTGCCGAGATCGCCGAGGCCTTCGGTTTCGCCTCGCGCAGCGTGGCGCGCAAGCATGTACTGGCCTTGACCGAGGCCGGCTTCATCGAGGTCAACCCGCATCAGGCGCGGGGTATCCGCCTGCTCAACCAGGCGCCACGCCCCGAGCTGCTGGAGATCCCGGTGCTGGGCCGGGTCGCCGCCGGTGCGCCGATCGGCGTCGATGCCGAGATCCACGGCCAGTTGCTGCTGGACCCGGGGCTGTTCTCACGCACGCCCGACTACCTGTTGCGGGTCCAGGGCGACTCGATGATCGACGACGGCATTTTCGACGGCGATCTGGTGGCGGTACGCCGCAGCGCCGAGGCACGCAATGGCCAGACGGTGATCGCCCGGCTCGATGGCGAGGTGACCATCAAGCGCTTCGAGCGCAAGGGCCAGGGCATTCGCCTGCTGCCACGCAACCCGGCCTACCAGCCGATCGAGGTCACGGCCGAGCACGAGCTGTTCATCGAAGGCGTGTTCTGTGGCCTGGTGAGGCAGGGCTGATGGGCGCCGTGGTCGCCCTGGACGCGCTGTTCAATGCCGGGCGGGTCTGGAAGGGCCGCCCGGCGGCCGTGCCCGCCAGTGTGCATGCCACCGGCCACGCGGCCCTGGATGCGGTGCTGCCCAGTGGCGGCTGGCCGGAAGCGGCGCTGACGGAAATCCTCGTCGCCGCCCAGGGCCTGGGCGAGCTGCAATTGCTCTGGCCCAGCCTGGCGCGGCTGGCGGCGGCGGGGGAGCGCATCGTCCTGGTGGCGCCGCCGTTCGTGCCTTTCCCCCTGGCCTGGCAGAACGCCGGGGTGGATCTGCGCCAGTTGTCGATCATCCAGGCCGCAGAGCGCGATGCCTTGTGGGCCGCCGAACAATGCCTGCGCTCGGGCAGTTGCGGCGCGGTGTTGTGCTGGCCGCAACAGGCCGACGACCGGGCCCTGCGGCGCTTGCAGGTGGCGGCCGAAAGCGGCCAGACCCTGGCCTTCGCCTACCGTCCCCTGGAGGCCGCGCACAACCCGTCGCCAGCGGCCCTGCGCCTGACCTTGCAGGGCCATCCTGTGCAGCTGCGGATTCTCAAGTGCCGGGGTGGCCTGGCCCATCCACAACCGATTGCCCTGCAGGCCGGGCACTGAGGTCGACATGCGCTGGGTGTGCATCCTGTTCCCGCAATTGGCGCTGGACGCGGTACTGCGCCAGCGCGCCGAGCCCCAGGCGCCGCTGGCGCTGCTCAGCGGCAGCCCGCAACGCCGAGTGATCCAGGCGGTGAACGACGCTGCCCGCGAGCTGGGGTTGCGTCCCGGACAATCGCTGACAGCCGCCCAGGCCCTGACCCAGGATTTCGCCTGTGCCGAGTACGACCCCCGGCAGATCGATCACTGGCAGCGGTTCCTTGCCGCCTGGGCCTATGGCTTCAGCTCCCAGGTCAGCGTGGCCTATCCGCGCACCCTGGTGCTGGAAATCGAATCGAGCCTGGGCCTGTTCGGGCCTTGGCCACAGTTGCAGGCCCGGCTGCGCCAGGAACTGCAGGCCCTGGGCTTTCGCCATCGCATCGTCGCGGCGCCGAACCCGGCGGCGGCCCGGGTGCTGGCCAATGCTTACGATGGCCTGGTGGTGGCCGACCAGCAGGCCTTGCACCAGGCCCTGGGGCCGATGCCCGTCGAGCGCCTGGGGTTGGCAGCGGAGCAGGCCACGGCCTTGTCGCGCATGGGCGTGCGCAGTTTCGCCCAGCTCCGGCAGTTGCCGCGCCAGAGCCTGGCCCGGCGCTTCGACGCCAGCCTGCTCAAGCAACTCGATACCCTGCTCGGCGAGCGGGCCCTGGGGCTGGCGTTCTACCAGCCGCCGGATCGTTTCGACCTGCGCATCGAGCTGAACTTCGATGTGCAGTCCCACCAGGCGCTGCTGTTTCCCCTGCGTCGCCTGACCGCCGACCTGGCGGCCTTTCTCTGTGGTCGCGACAGCGGCGTGCAGCGTTTTGTCCTGCACCTGGAGCACGCCGAAGGCGCCGACACCCTGGTCCCGGTGGGGTTGCTGGGGGCCGAGCGCGATCCGGCGCTGCTCTTCGAACTGGCCCGTGGGCGCCTGGAGCAGATCCAGGTGCCCGCGCCGGTGCGCAACCTGCGCCTGGTGGTCGAGGACCTGCCACTGTTCGTGCCCCGGCATGTGGAGCTGTTCGAGGAGCGGCCACAGCAGAACCTGCCCTGGGAGCAATTGCGCGAACGGCTGCGGGCACGCCTGGGGGACGATGCGGTGCAGGGCCTGGGCTATCGTGCCGACCACCGCCCGGAGCGCAGTTGGCAGCCCCAGGCCGACCCACGTCCGTGTCCGGCCAACCCGGGCTTGTGCCGCCCAGGCTGGCTGCTGGTCGACCCCCAGCCCCTGGACGAGGGGGCGGTGCGGATCGTCATGGGCCCGGAGCGCATCGAGTCCGGTTGGTGGGACGGTGCCGATGTGCGCCGTGACTATTACCGGGTCCAGACTCGCACCGGCCAGCAGGGCTGGGCTTATCGCCAGGTAGGCGAAGCCGGGCCGCTGTTGCTGCAAGGCTGGTTCGCATGAGCGGCTACGCCGAGCTGCATTGCCTGTCCAATTTCAGCTTCCAGCGTGGCGCCTCCAGTGCCCGGGAGTTGTTCGAGCGCGGCCAGGCCCTGGGCTACCAGGCCCTGGCGATCACCGACGAATGCACCCTGGCCGGTATCGTGCGGGCCTGGCAGGCCGCCCGCGAGACTGGCTTGAAGCTGATCGTCGGCAGTGAAATGCAGGTCGAGGAGGGCCCGCGCCTGGTGCTGCTGGTGCAAGAGCTGGCCGGTTACCAGGCCCTGTGCCGGCTGATCACCCGGGCCCGGCGCCGGGCCGAGAAGGGGGGTTATCGCCTGTTGCAGGAGGACTTCGCCGAGCCCTTGCCCGGGTTGCTGGCGTTGTGGCTGGTCGATGAGAAAGGCGATGAGAAGGGCGACCCCGATGCGGCGTCCTGGTTGCGCCAGGTGTTCCCCGAGCGGCTGTGGCTGGCGGTGGAACTGCATTGCGGCCAGGACGATGCCCGGCAGTTGCAGCAACGCTTGGCCCTGGCCCGGCAACTGCGCCTGCCAGCGGTGGCCTGTGGCGATGTGCACATGCATGTGCGGGGGCGCCGGGCCCTGCAGGACACCATGACCGCGATCCGCCACCACCTGCCGGTGGCCGAGGCCGGGCAGCGCCTGTTCGCCAATGGCGAGCGCCACCTGCGGCCGCTGCCGGTGCTACAAGGCCTGTACCCCCAGGCGCTGCTCGATGAGTCGCTGGTGATCGCCGAACGCTGCCACTTCGACCTCGGCCAGTTGCGCTACCAGTACCCTCGGGAGCTGGTGCCCGAGGGCCACGACGCCGGTTCCTGGCTGCGGGCCCTGGTCCGCGAGGGGATTGCCCGGCGCTGGCCCGCCGGGGCCCGGCCCGAGGTGCTGGCGCAGATCGAGAGCGAGCTGGCGGTGATCGGCGAACTGGGCTACGAGAGCTACTTCCTCACGGTGCATGACATCGTCGCGTTCGCCCGCGAGCGGCACATTCTCTGCCAGGGCCGGGGCTCGGCGGCCAACTCGGTGGTGTGTTTCGTCCTGGGCATCACCGCGATCGACCCGGACCGCTCGGTGATGCTGTTCGAGCGGTTCCTGTCCAGGGAGCGCAACGAGCCGCCGGACATCGACGTCGATTTCGAGCACGAGCGCCGCGAAGAGGTGCTGCAGTACGTATTCCGGCGCTATGGCCGGCATCGCGCGGCGTTGACGGCGGTGGTCAGTACCTATCATGGCGCCGGGGCCGTGCGCGACGTGGCCAAGGCCCTGGGCCTGCCGCCGGACCAGGTCAATGCCCTGGCCGCCTGCTGTGGCCGCTGGAGCGATAGCGCGCCTGATCTGGAGCGCCTGCGCGAAGCCGGTTTCGACCCCGAGAGCCCGTTGCTGCGCCGGGTCCTGAGCCTGACCGGGCAGTTGATCGGCTTTCCCCGGCACCTGTCCCAGCACCCCGGTGGCTTCGTGATTTCCGAACAGCCCCTGGACAGCCTGGTGCCGGTGGAGAACGCCAGCATGGCCGAGCGCACGGTGATCCAGTGGGACAAGGACGACCTGGACATGGTCGGCCTGCTCAAGGTGGACATCCTCGCCCTGGGCATGCTCAGCGCCATCCGCCGCTGTTTCGACCTGATCCATGGCTACCGTGGCCAGCGCTATACCCTCACCAGCATTCCCAGCGAAGACCCGGCGACCTACGCGATGATCGGCCGGGCCGATACCATCGGCGTGTTCCAGATCGAGTCGCGGGCGCAGATGTCGATGCTGCCCCGGCTCAAGCCGAAGAAGTTCTACGACCTGGTGATCGAGGTGGCCATCGTCCGCCCCGGGCCGATCCAGGGCGGCATGGTCCACCCTTACCTGCGCCGGCGCGATAAAAAGGAACCGGTGACCTATCCCTCGCCAGCACTGCAAGAGGTGCTGGTGCGTACCCTGGGGGTGCCGCTGTTCCAGGAGCAGGTGATGCAGATCGCGGTGGTGGCGGCCGACTACACCCCGGGCGAGGCCGACCAGCTGCGTCGTTCCATGGCGGCCTGGAAGCGCCATGGCGGGCTGGAGCCCCATCGCCAGCGCTTGCTCAAGGGCATGACGGGCAGGGGCTACAGCGAGGAATTCGCGGCGCAGATCTTCGAGCAGATCAAGGGCTTTGGCAGCTATGGTTTTCCCGAGTCCCATGCCGCCAGTTTCGCCCTGCTGACCTATGCCAGCTGCTGGCTCAAGTGCCATGAGCCGGCGGCCTTCGCCTGCGCCCTGATCAACAGTTGGCCCATGGGTTTCTACAGCCCGGACCAGATCCTCCAGGATGCGCGCCGCCATGGCCTGGAGATCCGCCCGGTGGATATTCGTGCCAGCGCCTGGGATTGCAGCCTGGAGCCGGACCACCGTTCCGGGCGTGATGAGCAGGGCGCCAGCGCTGGGGCGGCGGGCGCCGCGCAAGGCCGTGCACCTGGCCAGCCGGCCCTGCGCCTGGGGCTGCGGATGATCAAGGGTTTTCGCCAGGAGGACGCCCTGCGTATCGAGCAGGCGCGGAACCAGCGAGCCTTTGCCGATATCGCCGACTTCGGGGAGCGGACCCGGCTCGATCCACGGGCCCAGGAATTGCTGGCCGATGCCGGGGCCCTGCAGGGCCTGGCCGGTCATAGGTTCCAGGCCCGCTGGCAGGTGGCCGGGGTGCAGCAACAGTTGGGGTTGTTCGCCGGCTTGCCAGGCCAGGAGGAGGCGCCGGTGAACCTGCCCCGGCCCAGTATCGGCGAGGACCTGTATGCCGATTACCACAGCCTGGGCACCACCCTGGGCCCCCATCCCCTGGCCTTGCTCCGGCCGCAGCTTACGGCCCGGCGCTGCCGCAGCTCCCGGGACTTGCAGGGGCTGGAGCATGGCCGGGCGGTGAGCGTGGCCGGGCTGGTCACCGGGCGCCAACGCCCGGGCACCGCCAGCGGAGTGACCTTCGTCACCCTGGAGGACGAGTTCGGCAACCTCAACGTGGTGGTCTGGCGCGATCTGGCCGAACGCCAGCGCCGGGTGCTGGTGGGCGCGCAACTACTGCGGGTCGACGGCACCCTGGAGGTCGAGGGCGAGGTACGCCACCTGGTGGCCGGGCGCCTGAGCGACCTGACCCCGATATTGGCCGGGATCAAGGTGCCCAGCCGGGATTTCCGTTGAACGATCAAGGGCTTGGCTGAATACCTGGAAATCCTCTGCCAATCCATTGGCGCCAAGATTTTTTATTCCTTTTCGCGATGATGTCACTTTGGCATAATCGCCACTGGTGACGTCTCCCGCGCCAAGATCCAGAACATCCGAACCGCCTTTTTCGAGCCCGTGCCTATACGGATTCGCGCTGGCTGGTGGGTGCAAGAGCAGTTGGATATTCAAAAAGGAACATAGAGTGAGAGTGATCTCGAAGTTGATGGTGTCGGGCGCTGCGTTGGCGGTGCTGGCAGGTATGAGCGGTTGTGCCACGGAAAGCTCCCGGGCCTTGCCGGTGGAAAAGGTCCAGAGCGCCAGCCAGGCCTGGAGTGGCGCCCGGGTACCGATGGCGGTGGGTAAGTTCGATAACCGCTCCAGCTACATGCGCGGGATTTTCTCCGATGGTGTCGACCGCCTCGGCGGCCAGGCCAAGACCATCCTTATCACTCACTTGCAGCAGACCAACCGCTTCAACGTGCTGGACCGCGACAACATGGGCGAGATCCAGCAGGAAGCGGCGATCAAGGGCCAGGTACAGAAGCTCAAGGGCGCGGATTTCGTGGTGACCGGCGACGTCACCGAGTTCGGCCGCAAGGAAACCGGCGATCACCAGCTGTTCGGCATTCTCGGCCGTGGCAAGACCCAGGTGGCCTACGCCAAGGTGGCCTTGAACATCGTCAATATCAGTACTTCCGAAGTGGTCTATTCCACCCAGGGCGCCGGCGAATACGCCTTGTCCAACCGTGAAGTGATCGGCTTCGGCGGCACGGCCTCCTACGACTCGACCCTCAACGGCAAGGTCCTGGACCTGGCCATGCGCGAGGCGGTCAACCGCATGGTCGAGGCCATCGACGCCGGCGCCTGGAAACCAGGTCGCTGATCACCACTGCCAATAGGGAAAGTGCACATATGTTCAAGATCATGATGGCCCGGCCAGCGGTGGCCGCTGTCGTGCTGGGCAGCGTATTGCTGGCCGGCTGCAGCGGGCCGAAGACGCTGTACCAGTGGGAAAGCTACCAGGCCCAGACCTACGAGTACTTCAAGGGCGAGGGCGCCCGCGAGGCCCAGGTCGAGGCGCTGGAACGCGACCTACAGAAAATCAAGTCCACCGGCAAGGCGGTGCCGCCGGGTTACCACGCCCACCTGGGCATGCTCTACGCCGGCCTGGGCAAGGATGACCAGATGGTGCAGCAGTTCAACACCGAGAAGGCGCTGTTTCCGGAGTCGGCGAAGTACATGGACTTCCTGCTCAAGAACGCCAAGCAGGGGGCCGCGCAATGAGCCTGTCGACCCTGCGCAACCTCCTGGGCCTGCTGACGGTCAGCCTGCTGGTGGGCTGCGCCGCCCCCAAGACCGTAGACTACGCGGCCTACAAACAAGCCAGGCCGAAGTCGATCCTGGTGCTGCCGCCGCTCAACGAGTCGCCGGACGTCAAGGCCACCTACAGCATGCTGTCCCAGGTGACGCTGCCGTTGGCCGAAGCCGGTTACTACGTGATGCCGATCGCGCTGGTGGACGAAACCTTCCGTCATAACGGCTTGACCAACCCGGCGGATATCCACGGCCTGCCGCCCACCAAACTCAACGAAATCTTCGGCGCCGATGCCGGCCTGTACATCACCGTCAAGGAGTACGGCACCAGCTACATGCTGATCAGCAGCGAGACCGCGGTGACCGCCAGCGCTACCCTGGTCGATCTCAAGACCGGCACCACGCTGTGGACCGGCAGCGCCCGGGCCTCGAGCGAGGAAGGCAACAACAACAGCGGGGGCCTGGTGGGCATGCTGATCACCGCCGCGGTGAAGCAGATCGTCAACACCTCCACCGACGCCGGCCATCCGATCGCCGGCATCACCAGCCAGCGCCTGCTGTCGGCCGGGCAGCACAACGGCCTGCTGTACGGTCCGCATTCGCCGAAATACGGCACCGACTGATCCACCCGGGGCGGGCAATCCGCCCCCTTCCAGGCGGCGCCGCGAGCGCCCGCCTGGATTGGCCGGCATCGCCTATCCTGTCTGTTCAGTCTTGCCGGGTGCGCAGGTCCAGGTGAATAACCGGAAACCATTGCCCCGGCCGGGCCTCCAAGGCTCTAGGGCCGTGCGCAATCCTTTGCCCACCCATGTCGTACCACGTTCTTCACAGAGTCCGTTCATGCCGTTCTTATCCGATCATCACGGGTGCCAGGGCTGGAAAGGCCAGATGGCCAGTCGTATCCGCGCCTTCGACTGGTCCCTGACCAGCCTCGGCCCGTTGCAGGACTGGAGCCATAGCCTGCGCAGCACGGTGCAACTGATGCTCGGCTCGCCCGTGCCGATGGTGATGCTCTGGGGCCCCCTGGGCTACATGATCTACAACGACGCCTATGCGGTTTTCGCCGGCGGACGCCATCCCTACCTGCTTGGGTGTGCGGTGGAGCGGGGTTGGCCGGAGGTGGCCGAGTTCAATCGCGGGGTGATGGACACCTGCCTGAGCGGCGGCACCCTGACCTACCACAACAAGGAGCTGGTACTGCTGCGCAACGGAGTGCCGGAGAATGTCTGGCTGGACCTCTACTACAGCCCGGTGGCCGATGATGACCAGGCCCCGGCGGGGGTCATTGCCATCGTCGTGGAAACCACCGCCCATGTGATTTCCGAGCAGCGCCGGCAGGCTGCCGAGGCGGCCTACCGCGCCGAGAACGAGCGAGTCCAGCTGGCCTTGAACGCCGGGGCGTTGCTCGGTTCCTTCGTGTGGGACATCCAGCATGACCGGTTTTCCAGCGACGAGCGTTTTGCCCGGACTTTTTCCTACCCGGACGGGCAAGCCCTGGACGATCTGCCGATCGCCATCGCCGAGAGCCGCATCCATCCCGATGACCTGCCGCGCATCCGCGAACTGGTGGACTACAGCCTGAGCCATGGCGGCTCGTACAACGCTGAATATCGGATACGTCGCGCCGACGGTAGCTACGGCTGGGTGCTGGCCTGCGGTCGTTGCGAGTTCGACGGCCAGGGCCGGGCCCTGCGCTTTCCCGGGGTGTTGATCGATATCCAGGAGCGCAAGCTCGCCGAAGACGCCTTGCGCCAGTTGACCCGCGACCTGGAGCAGCGGGTACTCCAGGAGGTCGACGCGCGGTTGAGCGCCGAGGAGCGTTTGCGCCAGGCACAGAAGCTCGAAGCCATCGGCGGTCTCACCGGTGGCGTGGCCCATGACTTCAACAACTTGTTGCAGGTGATCTCCGGCAACCTGCACCTGCTGGCCCGCCACGAGCCGGACAACGTCAATGTGCAACGACGGACCCGGGCCGCTCTGGCAGCGGTGGAGCGTGGAGCCAAGCTGTCGGCGCAGCTCCTGGCCTTCGCCCGGCGCCAGCCTTTGTCGCCTGCGGTCTACGATCCGCGCCACCTGTATGAAGACCTGGGCGAACTGTTGCAGCGTGCCCTGGGGGAAACCATCAGCCTCGAAGTGCAACTGCCCGAGGACCCCTGGTGCATCCATGTCGACCGCAACCAGCTGGAGAATGCGGTGCTCAACCTGTTGCTCAATGCCCGGGACGCCATGGGCGGTGAGGGTACGATCCAGATCCGCGCCGAGAACCTGGTGCTGGAGCGCGAGCAGTGCCTGGACAAGGACATCGAGCCCGGCCAGTACCTGTGCCTGACCGTGGCCGACAGTGGCGGGGGGATGTCGGCGGAGGTGCTGGAGCAGGCCTTCGAGCCGTTCTTCACCACCAAGAGCGATAGCCACGGCACCGGCCTGGGATTGAGCATGGTGTTCGGTTTCGTCAAGCAGAGCGGCGGCCATGTGGAGATCTTCAGCAGCCCCGAGCAGGGCACCCGGGTGCGGATGTATTTCGCCCGTTGTGCGGGCCAGGAGGCGCCCGTTGTGCGCCAGCCCCATAGCCATGGCGCGGGCGGCCAGGAGAGCATCCTGGTGGTGGAGGACAACGCCGATGTGCGCAGCGCCGCGGTGGAAATGCTCAGGCACGACGGTTATCGGGTCAGCACCGCGGCCAGCGGCGATGCTGCCATGCAGATGTTGCTGGAGGGGCTCAAGGTGGACCTGATCTTCACCGACGTGGTGATGCCCGGCCTGATCAAGAGTACCGACCTTGCCACCTGGGCCAAGACCCAGGTCCCGCCGATCGCCGTGCTGTTCACTTCCGGGCACACCCGCGACCTGATCTCGCCGGACCATTTGCTCAGCCCGGATACCTACCTGTTGAGCAAGCCCTACGGACCCGAGGAGTTGACCGCCATGGTGCGCTCGCTGCTGGGGACCTGACGGCGCCAGTGTGACGTCCCGCACGGAAATCCGGCATGGCGACGACAAATCGGCGTCAAGCCTCTAGTCTGTACCGAATTGAATGAACTTGTACTGTTTGGCCGATGACCAAGGACAGGGGGCACCGACCGCCTGATCCCACAACAACAAGGCTTGTCTTGCGCGGTTTTTTTCCTTTAAACCTTTTTTGGATCCTCTGCCCGTGATCTCTACTCTCGAACTGCGCAGAATCATCGAAACCAGCTTCCTACCCCTGCACTGCCAGTGCACCATCGGCCATGACGGCGCCATGACCGTGCGTATCTGCGATCCGGATTCTGGCCGCGTCGACCTGTTCGTGACCGGCATCTCCACTCGTTCCCTGACCAGCTCCCGGGCCATCTGCGAGCTGATCGCCGAACTGCGCTACGACCTGCGGCACACCGGGCTGTCGGCGGAGCAGGGAGCCCGGCAACCGCAACGGCGCTGAGTAGCCGCTGGCCACCGGGCTTGCCCTGGGCCCTGGGGGGTATGTGATGATCGGTGGTCGCGCTCCTCGCATCTGATGATTACCCAGACAAGGCAGGCCCATGACTTCGCCCGATCGTTTTGCTGATTCCCGGTACAGCGCCGCGGTAGCCCACGGTTCCGGATTCGTGCGGGTGCGTGGCGCCCGCGAGCACAACCTGCGCAACGTCGACGTCGACATTCCCCGGGATGCGCTGGTGGTGTTCAGCGGCGTGTCCGGCTCGGGCAAGTCGTCCCTGGCGTTCTCGACCCTGTATGCCGAGGCCCAGCGGCGCTATTTCGAATCGGTGGCGCCCTATGCGCGGCGCTTGATCGACCAGGTCGGGGTGCCGGACGTGGACCGTATCGACGGCCTGCCCCCGGCGGTAGCCCTGCAACAACAACGTGGCAGCCCCAGCACACGGTCCTCGGTGGGCAGCGTGACCACCTTGTCCAGCCTGGTGCGCATGCTGTATTCCCGGGCCGGCAGCTATCCGCCCGGGCAAGCGCTGCTGTATGCCGAGGACTTCTCGCCCAACACGCCCCAGGGCGCCTGCCCGCAATGCCATGGCCTGGGCCGGGTGTACGAGGTGGACGAGGCGAGCATGGTCCCCGATCCGTCGCTGACCATCCGCCAGCGCGCGGTGGCTTCCTGGCCCCTGGCCTGGCAGGGGCAGAACCTGCGGGACATCCTGGTGACCCTGGGCTACGACGTGGACATTCCCTGGCGCGACCTGCCCAGGGAGCAGCGCGACTGGATCCTGTTCACCGAAGACACGCCGACGGTGCCGGTGTATGCCGGACTCACCCCGGAGCAGACCCGCCAGGCCCTGGCGCGCCAGCAGGAGCCCAGCTACATGGGCACTTTCAGCGGCGCCCGGCGCTATGTGCTGCATACCTTCACCCATACCCAGAGCGCCTTGATGAAGAAGCGCGTGGCGCAGTTCATGCGCGGCAGCCAATGCCCCTTGTGCGACGGCAAGCGACTCAAGCGCGAGGCGCTCGCGGTGACGTTCGCCGGGCTGGATATCGGCGAACTGGCGCGCATGCCGTTGTTGCAACTGGCCGAGGTGCTTGCGCCGGTGGCCGCCGGCACGCAGGCCCGCCAGGACACGGCGCAGTTGTCGCCGGAGAAGCGCCTGGCGGCGCAGCGCATCGCCCAGGATCTGCTGGAACGGGTCGCTATCCTGGTGGACCTGGGGCTGGGCTACCTGGCGCTGGAGCGCAGCACGCCGACCCTGTCCCCGGGCGAGTTGCAGCGCTTGCGCCTGGCCACCCAGCTGGGCTCGCAGCTGTTCGGGGTGATCTATGTGCTGGACGAGCCCTCCGCGGGCCTGCACCCAGCGGATGCCGAGGCCCTGTTCGCGGCCTTGCAGCGCCTCAAGGCCGCGGGCAACTCATTGTTCGTGGTGGAGCATGACCTGCAGATCATGCGCCGGGCCGACTGGCTGGTGGATGTCGGGCCGGCGGCCGGCGAGCGCGGTGGCCAGGTGCTGTACAGCGGGCCGCCGGCGGGGCTGGCGGCCATTGAGGCTTCGCAGACCCGGCCCTACCTGTTCGCCGGGCAGGTCCCGGTGGCGCATACCCCGCGCCAGCCCCGGGACTGGTTGCGCCTGGCCGGCATCACCCGCAATAACCTCAAGGACCTGGACGTCGAGTTTCCCCTGGGCTGCTTCACCGCCGTGACCGGGGTTTCCGGTTCCGGCAAGTCGAGCCTGGTCAGCCAGGCGCTGCTGGAACTGGTCGGCGCCCACCTGGGCAAGAGGCCTGCCGCTGAGGAGGCGGCGGAGCTGGACCTGGAGGACGAGGTTCCCGTTGCCAGCGGCGGGCGGGTGGTGGCGGGCATGGAGCGGGTCAAGCGCCTGGTGCAGGTGGACCAGAAGCCCATCGGGCGTACTCCGCGCTCCAACCTGGCGACCTACACCGGCTTGTTCGACCAGGTGCGCAAGCTGTTCGCCGCCACCCCCGAGGCCCGGGCCCGGGGTTATGACGCCGGGCAGTTTTCCTTCAACGTCGCCAAGGGCCGCTGCCCGGCCTGCGAGGGCGAGGGTTTCGTCAGCGTCGAGCTGCTGTTCATGCCCAGCGTCTTCGCGCCATGCCCGACCTGCCATGGTGCGCGTTATCACCCGCAGACCCTGGAAGTGACCTGGCAGGGCCTGAACATCGCCCAGGTCCTGCAATTGAACGTCGAGCAGGCCTTGCCGGTCTTCGCCGGGCAGCCGGCGATCCTGCGGGCCCTGCAGGTACTGAGCGACATCGGCCTGGACTACCTGCGCCTGGGCCAGCCGGCCACCGAGCTGTCCGGTGGCGAGGCGCAGCGCATCAAGCTGGCCACCGAGCTGCAACGCAATGCCCGTGGCGCCACCCTCTATGTGCTGGATGAGCCCACCACGGGCCTGCACCCAAGGGACGTGGACCGGCTGCTGGAGCAGTTGGACAAGCTGGTGGCCGCCGGACACAGCGTGGTGGTGGTCGAGCACGAAATGCGCGTGGTGGCGAGGGCCGACTGGGTCATCGATATCGGCCCGGGCGCGGGCGAGCAGGGCGGTCGCCTGGTGGCCTGCGGCACTGCGCAGCAGGTGGCCAGGCAGGGTGAAGGCCGTACCGCGCCGTTCCTGGCGGCGGCCCTGGGCGGGAATTGATCCAGGGCAGCCGGCGGCGACGAACGGTTACCGCTGGTCTGATTGGCGGTCGACAGACCCGGGGAGCCAAGGCCATGCTGATGGCTGGCAGGGGCGTGAGGACGCCCCTGCTGCCGATCAACCACGGAGGTGTTCCATGCCGGTGACCCACGATCTTTACCAGGACCTGAGCTGCAGCAAAGAAGACATTCAACAGCGTCGGGCCAAGGATCCCCACCTCAATGCACTGTTCGACAAGTACAACAGTATCGACGACCAGGTGCTCAAGGCCGAAGCAGCGGCCGCCGCAGACGATGAAGTAAGGAAGCTCAAGGAAAAACGCCTGCTGATCAAGGATGAGATCTCCCAGAAACTCACCGCCCGTTCCTGACCTCCCGCCCTTGGCGCCTGTGGCTCGACCACAGGCCGCCGGTAACCGACCTCGATTCCCTTGTGTTCTTGCGGCAACGGCGAGACGAAGCGTGCCTGTAGCCGTCGCCGAGCCTGCGGGGCCGGACCAGGGGCCGCAGGACCTTCAGCGCGTCCGGCTAGCCGTGCACAACCTGCGGCCGCGACCCCACGGGGGGGCTCCAGGCCTCAGTGCTCCAACGCCTGCTGCAATGGCAAGCGCGCCATGTGCCGGGCACTCAGGGAGCCCAGGTACAACGCATCGCCGTACTCGCGCACCGTGGTAATCGGCGAATAGTTGCCGCTGCTGCCATCCTGCAGGTTGGCGATCACCCGGCCCTGGGTGTCCAGGCCCAGCACGAAGCCGCGCTTTTCCACCGGCTTGGGTAATACCTGCATGGCCCGCACCAGCATCTTGCGCACGAAAGGGTAGGCGGCGGTGCCGTCCAGCAGGGCATTGCGCGGTGCATACAGGGCCACCCAGAAGCGATCACGGCCATTGAAGCTGAGGTTGTCCGGCAGCCCCGGCAGGTTATCGATGAACAGGTCGTGCTGGCCGGTCTTGTCGCCCTTGAGCCAATAGCGGCTGATGCGATAGGCGCCGGTCTCGTTGACCAGAACGAAGGCCTCGTCCGGGCCCAGGGCGATGCCATTGGCGAACTCCAGGCCGTCGAGCAGGAGCTCGGTCCGGCCACTCTGGAAGTCGTAGCGCAACAGGCGGCCATCGCCACCGTGTTCGATCACCGCCTCGCCGTCTTGGCCATAACCCCAACGGCTGCTGGCGTCGCTGAAATAGGCGTAGCGACCGGCGGCATCCACCGCAACATCGTCGGTGAAGCCGAATTTCAGGCCATTGGCCGTGTCGCTCAAGACCTGGATCTGGCCCTGCCCGTCCAGGGCCAGCAGGCCCTTGATGGCGTCGGCGATGATCAGGCGGCCGTCCGGATGCCGGGCCAGGCCCAGGGGCCGGCCACCGGTATTGGCCAATACCTTGAGGGCCGTGCCGTCGAGGCTGGTCTGGATTACCCGGCCATCATGCAGGCCGGTGAGCAACTGGTCGTTTTCCAGCAGTAGCGCCTCGGGGCCGGCGATATCCCGGGCACCGACCGCCTGCACGGCCTTGAGCTTCTGGTTCTCGGCGTAAGGGCCCTGGCTCATCGATGGCGCAGGCGAGGGCTGCCAGGCCACCGGCTGGACCTTGGTCGGCGCCAGCAGCAGGAAGGCCAGGATGGCGATGACCAGCAGCAGGATGATCCGGCCGAGGCCGAAGCGGCGAGGGGCGATTTGGTTCATGCAGTGACTCCTGTCGGTGTGCGGTTCAGGACGGGCTGGCAGCCGGCGCGGCGGGCTGCGCTGCGATGGTTTGTTGGGCCATCTTGCACAATGCCTGCATCGAGGCCGCGGACTCCCGTTCTATCCGTCGTTTGAATAGCAGTCGATTACCCAAGCGCATCAGCAGGTTGTCGAAGCCATATTCCAGGGTGCGCACGAAACGGGTGTGTCCGTCTGCCAGGGGCTGGCATTGGTAGGTGACCTGCAACCATAGACCATGATCGCCCCGGGCCGTGGCGCGCCAGCGCTGCCCCGGCAGGTACTCCTCGACCCGCCAGCTCAGGTGGCCGCTGCGCCCGCCGGCGTGGATGTCCTCCTCGAAGCCCTGGCCGCCGGCCAGGGGGCCATCGGCGCCTTCGACCTTGAGCGACGATGGATGCCATTGCGGCCAGCACCGTGGGCTGGCGGCGTAGGCCAGGGTGCTGGCGCTGCTGCGGGGGATGTCGACCTGATGCTGCATGCGGGTCAGGGACGTGGGCCTGGTCGCGCAGTGGGACTGCTCCGGGGTTTGCTCCGGCTGCCAGTACAGGGTGCCGAACAGCCAGTCCATCAAGGGCAGGACGATATTGAAGTTGCGTTCCTGCATCAGCTCGCGGCGGTGATGCAGTTCGTGCAGGCGCCGCATCTGGCGGATCCAGGGCAGGCGCGCCAGGGGATGGCCGGCCGGCAAGTGTTCGCAGGCATGGAAGATCTCGTAGGCCAGGTAGCCGATCAGCGTGCAGCTGGCGAACAAGGCCGCGACATTGGCGTTCCACAGGCGCAGCAGCCCCCACAGGGGCAGGGCGAACAGCAGGCTGTGGAGCACGATCAGCCAGGCCGGGAACAGGATCACCCGCCAATCCCGCAAGCCTTCGTAAGCCATCAGCCCCGGGGTGAAGAAACTGTGGTGATCGCCGGTATGCCGGGCATAGAACAGGCGTCCCAGGCGCCGCTTGTGGTGTCCCAGCCAGCGGTGCACCCCGTAGATGCACAGGTTGAAGAACAGCAGCGCCAGCGGTATCGCCAGCCATTCCAGCGGCTGTACCCGGTCCAGGGTGCTCCACAGCAGGCCGATGCACAGCAGGCCGTAGGCCAGGACGAAGCCGCCGTGCAGCCATGGGTTGTAGCGCGGGCTGACCGCGGCCCGGTATTGCTGGCGAAAGTGCTGGGTGGTGTCGCGCATGGCGCTGCTCCCGTTGTTGTTTTTATTGACCGCAGCCTAGCTCCCGGAGAATTATCCATCCAATGGATAGTAGGAATGAGCATTATTCATGAAGCTGAATATCCAGCGCCTGGACCTCAACCTGCTGCGGGTGTTCGATGCCTTGATGCAGGAGCAGAACCTGTCCCGGGCCGCCTTGCGGCTCAATCTCAGCCAACCGGCGGTGAGCAATGCCCTGGCGCGCCTGCGCCGACACCTGGACGAGCCGTTGTTCGTCCGCACGGCCCGGGGCATGCAACCGACTTCCCGGGCCCAGGGCCTGCATGTGTTGGTGCGCCAGGCCCTGCACTTGCTGCAACAGGGCCTGGACCCGGCTGGCGAGTTCGATCCTGCGGCGGCCGACCAGTTGTTCACCCTGTCGATGAACGACTACGCCCAGGCCCGCCTGTTACCGGCGCTATCGCGGCGCTTGCAGGAGGTGGCGCCGCAGGTACGGCTGGCGGTGCGCAGCGACAGCGCTGACTCGCTGGCGGCCTGGCTCAGTGCGGGCATGCTCGACCTGGCGGTGGACTACCTGTATTTCGACAATCCGGACCTGTGCTACCAGCCATTGCTGGAGGAACAACTGGTGGTGATCGGTCGCGCCGGACACCCGGCCTTCGTTCCCGAGCTGGACCTGGCGGCCTACCAGGGTTGCCAGCATGTGGCGATTCCCGATCGTGGCGGGCGTGGGTCGCCGCTGGAGATCGTGCTGGGTTCGGCGCGGGTCAGGCGCCAGGTGCAGCTGTTCGTACCCAACTACCTGAGCATCCCGCTGATCGTGGCGCAATCCGATCTTCTGGGCACGGTGCCGAGGCACCTCGCGGAGCATTTCGCCGCGTTGCTGCCGATCCGCATCGCCAGCTTGCCGTTGCTGGCAGCGCCGGTGCAGGTCAGCCTGATCTGGCATCGCCAGCAGCAACAGGCGCCGGGGCTGCAATGGTTGCGTGGCGAGATCGGGGCTCTGGCGAGCCAGGGGCCTGGCAGCTAGCGTCGCCCTCTACGGGGCTTACCTGTGCAGTCCAGGCCAGAGATTTTTCCTACTTCTATTCAGGATGTATCTTGAATTCAGCTCCAGGGCGCTTTGGCTAGCATGGGTTTTTGCCCGGAGCCGCAGTCCATGAAGACCCTGAGCGTATTGCTGTTGTGTTCGAACACCTTCAGGGCCCGGCGCTTTACCCGGATCCTGGACAGCACCGCCTTCGTCCAGCTCCAGGTGGTCTGTAGCGACGACGATTGGACCTGCTTTCCCCCCTGCACCCAGGCCCCGGACCTGGTGATCTGCGACTCCCTGGCATCCCCTGCGGCGATCCATTACCTGCGCCGGCTCTGCGAGTACTATCCCTTCTTCTCGATGATCGCGAGTACGACCCTGAAGGCCCCGTTCCGCTGGGGCCTGGCGAATTTCCTTGAGTATTCGGGCAAGCACGACCTGGGCAGCTTCGAAGAGCTGGATGCCCCCCTGCTGGGCGAGCTGCTGCTCAAGGCCCTGGCCCTCAAGTCCAGGAGGGCCGGCCAGGGCCACGGGCAGTCGGCGCCGCCCCCGCCGCTCACGCAAGAGCAGGCGTTGCTGGCCCTGGAACAACGGCAGATCGTGGCTTTTTTCCAGCCGCAGGTGTGCCTCAAGACCCGGCGCATCACCGGGGCCGAGACCCTGGTGCGCTGGCTGCATCCGAGTCGGGGTGTGTTGGGGCCTGGTGCTTTTCTCGCTCTGTTCGAGCGACCCGAACAACAGCGCCAGCTGTTCCACAGCCTGTTGCAACAGGGGTTGGACTTGCAACGCCGGTTGCCGGTCGGCCATGGGGCTGGGCTGGTGTTTTCCTACAACCTCGAGGCCAGCCAGTTACGCGAGCCAGGACTCGCCCGGCAGATTCTGCAACGGATCGAGGCCGCCGCGGTACCGGCCAGCCAGGTGACCCTGGAGATCACCGAGCGCGTGGCCCTGGTCCTGGATATGCCGGCTATCGAAAACATCAGCCTCTTGGTGAAAGGCGGGGTACGCCTGTCCCTCGATGATTTTGGCTGCGGGTATTCCTCGCTGACCCGCCTGGCGGACATTCCCTTCAGCCAGGTCAAGCTCGATGCAGGGCTCATCGGCAACGCCCATGGGCCCAAGGCAAGCCTGATCATCGAGGCTGTGGTCAGCTTGGCCCGATCCCTCGAGCTGGAGCTGGTGGCCGAAGGGGTCGAGACCCCAAGGCAGCGGGCACACTTGCGGCGCCTGGGGGTTGGCGCGGCCCAGGGCTACCTGTTCCACAAGCCCATGGATGGCGCCAGCCTGCTGCGCTTGCTGGCCGTGGAAGAGCCGGATCCTCGGTTATCGCCAGGACCCGGCGGCCGCTTGCTCAAGGCGCCTTGAGCATCACATAGGCTTCGCCGCCACGCCGATCGTGCATCAACAGGAACACCTTGCCGTCGATAGTGAGCTTGGCGGGCAGGCTCTGCTCCACCGGCGTGCTGGAGAACTTGCCGGCAACGCTGAGAAATTGCCGGGTCAGGGAGCTGTCGTTCTGGTTCGGGGTGGTGACGGCGCATTCCTGGTTGGCCCGCACCTGGACCCCAAGGGTCTGGTCCTGGTTCATGCCCATCCTGGCGAACCCCGCGTCGTTCAACTCCCCGATACCATGCTCGCGAGCAGCGGTGGCGGCGCCGTTGAAGGACGGAGCGGATTTCAGGCAGATATCGCGAAAGGCCAGGATCCCGGCGGAGGTGACCGTGGGCTCCGGATCGAGCTGGCGGGTGATGCTGCTACAAGCGCCAAGCTGTGCCAGGACGGCGAACAGCGTGGCAAGCAGGGCGGTGCGGGGCAGGGGGGTCATGGTCGGTCCTCGGGCGCGGCAGGGCTGTCTAGCAGGGTAGGCAGCGCAGGCCGGTAGATCAATGTTTGCGGCGTGACTCTCCCTGGTAACAATGCCTTGGCTACCCGCGCTGGCGCAGTATTTGCCTGTTTCCCAATCCGTTCAGCGACAGGGATCGACAGCCATGCAATTACGCGCGTTGCGTTACTTTCACGAGGTGGCCCGGTGCGCTTCCTTGCGCCAGGCGGCGGAGCGCCTGTACGTGACTCCCACGGCCGTGAGCCGGCAGATCGAGCAGCTGGAACACTTCTTCGGCAGCGCCCTGATCGAGCGCGGCCCCCGGGGGATTCGCCTGACGGTGGAGGGCGAGTGCCTGGCCGAGCAAGTGGCCTCGACCTTGCGCGGCTTCGACCAGGTCCGCGATGTGATTGCCAGTCGGCAAAGCCAGGTCGCCGGTAACGTCAGTATCCATGTGTCGGAAAGTATCGTTTCCAGTGTGCTGGCTCCGGTGCTGGCGGCGTTCTATCGCAATCACCCCAAGGTGACCTTCAATATCGTGATCGCCAGTGCCGGTGCCACCCTCGATGCCCTGTGCAGTGGCGAGGCCGACCTGGGCCTGGCCTTTTACCTACAGGAACGTGCCGAGGTGGAGGTGACCGCCCAGTGCCAGTTGTGGCACCGGGTGCTGGTCAGCGCCGAGCACCCCTTCGCCCAGCGCCCAAGCATTCGCCTGGAGGATCTCGAAGACCAGCCCCTGGCGATTCCCGGCTCGGCCTATGGTGTGCGCCAGGCACTGGAAGGGGCGGCGAAGAAGCGTGGGCTGAACATCCTGCCGGTTTTCACCACCAGCTCCCTGGAAGTGCAAAAAAGCCTGGCGCGCCAGCGTGCAGCGGTGCTGATCCTGCCCCAGGTGGACGCCGAGGCTCGCGACCTGGGGGATGGCCTGGTGGCTGTGCCGATCGACGATGAGCACCTGGAGCGCATCCGTGTCGATCTGTGCGTGTATCGCAATCGCCCGTTGTCGGTGGCCACTCTCCAGTGCCAGGCGATGCTCGCCCGGGCCATGCAGCATCACGCCCTGGCCGACTGACCGGACAACCTGCTGCGCGTTGCCTTGCGGGGCGGTCGCGACCCTAGAACAGGTTGAACGGAAAGTTGCCCACCAGGCGCAGCTCGTCGTAGCTGCCGTCGATCTGCCCACCGCTGGCGCGATGGTTGTAGACGATGGTTCGCAGTACCGCGTCCTTGAACCTGCCGGACTGCACCACATAGGCCAGCGTCAGGCCGTTTTCGTCATGCTGGGCGCCGTCCAGGCCACGCACGTTGTAGCCTCGGTTGCGAGCGTTGCGGTCGCCACGGTAGTGCGTGCCGTCGATGTTCCAGCCCTTGGCATGCCACAGGCTGGCGCTCAGGCCCGGTACGCCGAAGGCTGCCAGGTCCAGGTCGTAGCGCAGTTGCCAGGATTTCTCGTTGGGGCCGTTGTAGTCCGAGTACAACGAGTTGGCCATGTAGTTGCCCGTGGATTCCCACACATAGTCGAAGTACTCGTCGCCGAACACCTGTTGCCAGGCCAGGGTCAGGCCGTGGGCCTGGTGGCTGGCGGTCAGTGCGAGGCTGAAGGCGTCGTTGGCGATGTAACCCAGGCGCTGCTGGCCCTGGTCCCGGGTGTGGTAGTAGTTGAACGCGGTCTTCAATGCCAGGTGGCTCTTATCGCCAGCGCGCTGGGTCAGCCCCAGGTAGTACTGGTCCCACATATTCTCGAAGCGCGAGGCATAGAGACTGCCTTCCAGGCCCAGCCCCGGCTTGAGTGTCGCCCCCAGGTAGCTGATGCGCTCGCCACTGTAGGCTCGATTGCCGAACGTGGTGGTCAAGCGCTCGGTGCCGGTGCCGGTCCGCGGGATCGCCCGGTCGAAGCTGCCGGCTTGCAGCGCCAGCCAGTCGGTTTCATTGCTGTACAGGCCCACGCCCTGGAAACTCGAAGGCAGGGCACGGTTGTCCTTGTAGCGCAGCACCGGGTTGTCGGTCATCAGGCGTCCGGCCTTGAGTTCGGTATTGGACAGGCGCAGGCGCACATCGCCGATCCCCAGGCGGCTCCAGGTCGGCAGGGCATCACCGGCACTGTCCACCAGCACCCGATCGCCGCCATTGGCCACCCGGCCGTGGCCGCGTTCCAGGTTGACCGCGCTGAACAGCCCGGCGTCGACACCGAAGCCGACCAGGCCTTGGGTGTAGCCCGAGCTGTACTTGAGCATGCCGGTCTGGACCCAGGTCTGTCGGGTACGGGTGCGTTCGAGACCCTCGGCTTTCTTGATCCAAAGGTAGGTATCACGCCGGGTGTGCTGGTTGGAGTAGTAGTGACGCAGATTCAGATCCAGGTGGCTGCCCTCGAGGAATCCCGGGGCTTGGGCCTGTGGGTTGTCCTGGGCCCAGGAGGGCGCGCTGGCGAACAGGGCCAGGCTGCAGAGTGCGAAGGGTTTCATGTGGCTTCCCTGAAAACGAAGGCGATGTCGGGCCGTCCGTGACCGCCAGGGCGGCACGGTAGCGAAAAGATCGTCGAGTGCAAAGCGGTCGGTTAGCGGGCTCGTGCCAGTCCTGCTTCCGGGTTGTCGCGCCCTGGAGTTTCGGGGCGGGTTTCCTTGGCGAACCAGGCCGCGGCCAGGCAGACCAGGTTGGCCAGCAACAGGTAGCCCACGGGGGACATGGGGTTGCCGGTGGTACCGATCAGCCAGGTGATGATGATCTGCGCCGTGCCGCCGAAAGCCGCCACGCCGAAGGCGTAGACGATGGAGAAACCCGTGGAGCGCACGGCCTTGGGGAAACTCTCCACCAAGAGCACGATCAACGCCGCGCCACTCATGCCATGCAGGCCCGATAGCACGGCCAGGGCGGTGAGAAAGGTGGTGGGGCTGGGGTGTTCGGTCATCAGTTGCAGGGCCGGGAACAGCACCAGTAGCAGCACTACCCTGGGGGCCATGAGGATGGTGCGCCGGCCGTAGCGGTCGCAGAGCATGCCACCGGCGATGGCGCACACCGCCATCGCCGCTCCGGCCACCAGGGTGGAGAGCATCGAGATGCTGGTGGGCAGCTTCAGCTCGGTGAGGGCGAAGGTGGTCATGTAGTTGATGAAGTACTGGGTGATGGTGCTCCCGGAGAGAATCAGCAAGCCCAGTACCAGTGCCCGGCGATGGGCACCGAAGACCTGGCGCACCAGGCTGCCGGTACTGGCCTGTTCGCCCTGGCCATGGAAGGTCTCCGCCAGGTTGCGCCGGATATAGATGCCGATGGGCAGCACCAGCAGGCCGAACACGAAGGGCACGCGCCAGCCCCAGCGGTTGAGGTCTTCGGCGGACAGCAGCTGGGTCAGGATATAGCCCACGGTGCCCGCGGCCATGGCGGCGACACCCTGGGCCACCACCTGCCAGCAGGCATAGGTGCCACGCTTGTGTGCCGGTGCGGCTTCGAGAATGTAGGTGGTGGCCGGGCCGGCCTCGCCACCCCAGGCCAGGCCCTGGATCAACCGGGTGAGCACCAGCAGGATCGGCGCGGCGATCCCGATACTCTCGTAGCCCGGCAGGATGGCGATGCTGCCGGTGCCCACGGCCATCATCACCAGGGTCAGCAGCATGGCGGGCTTGCGCCCGACGCGGTCGGCATAGGCACCGATCAGCACCGCCCCCAGGGGCCGCACGATAAAACCGACGCCAAAGGCCGTGACCGACAGCAGCAGGCTGACGAAGGCGCTGTCGGAGGGAAAGAAGGTATGCCCGATCATCACCGCGAAGGTGGCGTAGACCCCGAAGTCGAAGAATTCCACGGCATTGCCGAGGATCACCGCGAACACGCTGCGCTTGCCTCCCGGTGCATTCGGCGCTGGCGCATCATGGGGTAGGGAATGGGTGTGGTGGTGATTGTGCATACTGGCCCCTCGAATTTTTATTCATAGGTTGCCCAGGCTCCGGGCGGCAAGGCCCGGGGCTTGGGGTGAAGGTGGCAGTTACGGCTTGGCTGGTCAGTGCGACGGCGGGCTTGGCCAACGGTGGATCGCTCCACGCCAGCTCTCGTAGGTCTTGGCCACTTGCAGCAGCCATTGGTCGGCAAAGCGCGGGGCGATCATCTGCAAGCCGATGGGCAAGCCATCGGCACTCAAGCCACAGTTGATCGACAGCGCCGGTTGTTCGCCCATGTTCCAGGGCAGGGTGAAGACGATGTGTTCGAATGGCCGTTGCGGATCGTTGCTCGGCGATGGCCAGTGGGCGGGAAAGCTGTTGACCTGGTTGGTGGGCGACAGCACCAGGTCGAACTCGCTGAATACCTGTGCTGCGCGACGGCGCATCTCGAACGTCTGGTTGAAGCCTTGTACGGCCTCGACCGCGGACAGGTCGGCTCCAGGGGCGGCCCATTCGCGGATGTAGGGCAGCACCTTGGCGAACTGTTCGCTGCCCAGGGCCGAGAGTTCGGCCCACTGTCGGGCGCGCCAGAAGCGGTCCAGGCCATCCAGCAAGGGCCGGTCCATGATCGGCGCCAGGGCTTGTACCCGGGCACCGTGGCTTTCGAACAGGCGTGCGGCACGTTCCACGGCCTCGCAGACAAAACCCTCGGGTTGCAGACCGGCACCGGGTTGCAGCATCAGCCCGATCTTCAGGCCATTGACCGAGAGCGGTTGCTCGCTCCAGTCGCTGGTCAGCGGCGGCAGGCTGGTGGCATCGCGGGCATCGGGCCGTGCCAGGTGGCGCATCAGCAGGATCGTATCCTCGACGCTACGAGTCATCGGTCCGGCACAGCGCCCGGTGTAGTAAGGGTCGATGGGAACCCGCCCGAGGGTCGGCTTGAAGCCCACCAGGCCGCACCAGGCCGCTGGCAGGCGTATCGAGCCGCCGATGTCGGTGCCGATGTGCAGTGGACCATAACCGGCCGCTGCGGCAGCGCCGGCTCCGGAACTGGAGCCACCGGTATTGCGTTGCAGGTTCCAGGGGTTGCGGGTGAGGCCGTGGAAGCTCGACAACCCTGAGGACAACATGCCGAAATCCGGCACCGTGGTCTTGGCCAGGATGATCGCCCCGGCCTCGCGCATGCGTGCCGCTGGCGGTGCATCCTGGGTTGCCGGCGTGAGGGCGGTGGCAGCGCAACCCAGGGGAATCGGCGTGCCGCGGGTGGCGATCAGTTCCTTGATTGTCACCGGTATCCCGTCCAGCGGGCCGCAGGGGGTGCCCTTGTTCCAACGCTCGGTGGCAGCCCTGGCCTGCTGGCGCACCTGCTCCGGGTCGAAGGCGTAGAGCGCACGGATATGGGGCTCCCAGGCGTCGATATGGGCCAGCAGATGGTCGTAGTAGTCCAGGGGAGACAACGTGCGGTTGGCGAACAACGCCAGCAGTTGGGCGGCTTGGAGCTCGTGCAGATCAGTCATCGAACGCATCCTTGTGTCGGGCGTCAGGTGGGTTGCCGATGAACCGACTGTAGTCGCTCCTCCCGGCTCCAACCATCACAAAGGACGCAGCGTGGCGTTGCGTTTTTGTGTGCACTCGATGCGGGTCCGCACGCTCGGCGAGCGTTCGGGACATGGCCTTGCGCGCCTGTACCCGCAGGCCGCCTCGCCGCGGCGTCAGGGACCGAGGTCAAGCCGCATCAGTTGAAGCCGATCGTGGTGCTTTGGCGGGTTTCGCGATCGTGCAATTGGTCGATATGGGTCTCATAGGTGCATTGCCCGCTGCACTTGTATTCGTAGCTCACCGAGGGCTTGAACTGCAGTTGAAGCTTATGGGGGGCGGGCTCGGTGGCCTGGGGCCTGGTGCTGCTGGGCGCCGCCAGTTCAGGCTCGGGGTAGCGCAGGTCGAGGCTCGCGGACTGGGCCGCAAGGGACAGGGTCGCGAGCAGCAACCCCGGGAGCATTGTTTTGCGATTGAACATCATGGGTTACGCACTGCCATACACAAGGTTGCCGATTATAACGAACCAGCCGACGCCGATTTAACCCAAAAGATCCGCGAGCCTGCATGAAGTATTTGTCACCGGCTCGGCCTGCGCCTGCTTCTACACTGCCACGGACTCCCGTGGCCCAGGACATTCCCCATGCCGGCAAGATCCCCGAGCAGCATCCTCGACACCCCCGAAGGCCAGCGCCTGCACGGACCGGACGCCGAACACTGGCGCCAGTGGGGGCCTTACCTGAGCGAACGGCAATGGGGCACGGTGCGCGAGGACTACAGCGCCGACGGCGAAGCCTGGAAGTACTTCCCCCATGACCATGCCCGCAGCCGCGCCTATCGCTGGGGCGAGGATGGCCTGGCCGGGTTCTCCGACAAGGACCAGCACTGGTGCCTGGGGCTGGCATTGTGGAACGAGCACGACGCGATTCTCAAGGAACGCCTGTTCGGCCTGGACAACGCCGAGGGCAATCATGGCGAGGACGTCAAGGAGCTGTACTTCTACCTCGACGGCGTGCCCAGCCATGCCTACATGCGCATGCTCTACAAGTACCCCCAGGGGGCCTTTCCCTATGCCGACCTGGTGGCGGAAAACGCCCGCCGTGGCCTGGATGATGCCGAGTACGAAATCCTCGACACCGGGATCTTCGAGGACGACCGCTACTTCGACGTGACGGTGGAGTATGCCAAGCACACCGTAGACGACCTGTTGATGCGGGTCACGGTGCACAACCGCTACCACCAGCCGGCGCGCCTGCGGGTCTTGCCCCAGGTTTGGGCGCGCAACACCTGGAGCTGGGGTGGTGGTCAGCCCCGGCCGAGCCTGCGCCTGGAGGGTGAGCGACTGCTGGCCCGGCATCCCAAGCTGCCCGAGCGTGAGGTCAGCGCCTGGGGAGCCGAGCCCTGCCAGTGGTTGTTCTGCCACAACCAGAGCAATTTCCAGCGGCTCGAGGGCATGGCCTGCCCGGGGCCGTTCAAGGATGGGATCAACGATTACCTGGTGCACGGCCAAGCCACGGCGGTGACCTTCGACTCCGGCTCCAAGGCCGCCGCGCATTTCGCCCTGGAACTGGCCGGCGGCGAGAGCCGTAGCCTGTACCTGCGCTTCGCCCCGGCGGGCAGCGGGCCGGTCAACGCCCGCAGCCTGTTCGAGCAGCGCCGCGCCGAGGCCGACCAGTTCTACGGGGCCTTGCAGCAGGGCATCAGCGACGCCGATGCGCGTAATGTGCAGCGCCAGGCTTTGGCCGGGCTGCTGTGGTCCAAGCAGCTGTACTACTTCGATGTCAACCAGTGGCTCGACGGCGATCCCGGGCAACCGGCGCCGCCCGAGTCGCGCCAGCATTTGCGCAATAGCCATTGGCGACACCTGTCCAACTGCGACATCGTCAGCATGCCCGACACTTGGGAGTACCCCTGGTACGCCTCCTGGGACCTGGGCTTGCAGGCGGTGGCGTTCGCCCTGATCGACCCGGGGTTCGCCAAGCAGCAACTGCTGTTGCTGGTCAAGGACCGCTTCATGCACCCCAATGGGCAGTTGCCGGCTTACGAATGGCGTTTCGACGACGCCAACCCGCCGGTGCATGCCTGGGCCTGCTGGCGGGTCTACCAGCAGGAGCAGGCCCTCACGGGCGAGGGCGACATGGACTTCCTCGAACGGGTCCTGCACAAGCTGCTGCTGAACTTCTCCTGGTGGGTCAATCGCAAGGACTCGGAGGGCCGCAACCTGTTCCAGGGTGGCTTCCTCGGCCTGGACAACATCGCCCTGTTCGATCGTTCCGCGCCCTTGCCGCCGGGGTACAGCCTGGACCAGGCCGACGGCACCGCCTGGGTCGCAGCCTATGCCCTGGACCTGATGCGTATCGCCCTGGAACTGGCCCGGCGCAACCCGGTATACGTGGATATCGCGGTGAAGTTCTTCGAGCATTTCCTCTACATCGCCGGGGCCATCAACCGGGTGGACGACAGTGCCGAGGGCCTGTGGGACGAACAGGACCAGTTCTTCTACGACGTGCTGCAACGTCCCGACGGCCGCAGCGAGCCACTGCGCCTGCGCTCCATCGTCGGCCTGCTGCCGTTGTTCGCGGTGCAGGTGCTGGAACAGCACGAACATGAATGCCTGCCGGGACTGGCCCAGCGCCTGCTGGGCTTTTTGCACCATCGGCCGGACCTGGCCAACCTGGTGTCGCGCTGGTACGAGCCGGGCAAGGGCAACCGCCTGCTGCTGGCCTTGCTGCGCGGGGAACGAACCAAGGATTTGCTCAAGCGCATGCTCGACGAGAACGAGTTCCTCTCGGCATTCGGGATTCGTTCGCTGTCCAGGGTCTTCGAGCAGCCATTCGCCCTGCAGGTCGACGGCAAGCAGTTGTGCGCCCGTTACGAACCGGCCGAGTCCGGCTCACGCCTGTATGGCGGCAACTCCAATTGGCGCGGGCCGTTGTGGATGCCGATCAACTACCTGCTGATCGAATCCCTGCGCGAATTCCATCGCTACTACGACGTCAACTTCTCGGTGGAATATCCCCAGGGCTCGGGTTACCTGGCGTCACTGCAAGAGGTGGCCGATAGCCTGGGCCAGCGCCTGACCCGTTTGTTCCTGCTGGACGAGGATGGGCGGCGGCCGTCGATGAGCGGCTACCCGCAGTTGCAGGCCGATGCCCGGGATCGTGACCTGGTGCTGTTCCATGAGTACTTTCATGGCGATAGCGGGCGCGGGCTGGGGGCCAGCCACCAGACCGGCTGGACCGCCCTGGTGGCGCTGCTGTTGCAGCCGGGGGCCTGAAGTCGCCGCCCGGCAAGCCGGGCGACGGTTCAGGAGGGGAACGCGGTTCAACCCACCAGGGCGATATCCTGGGGCTTGGCCCAGTTCTCGATCAGGCGCTCGGGGGTGCAGCAGGCCTTGCGCTTGTAGACGAAGTTGCGGCACTTCTCGGCGAAGCCCTTGCGGTTCTGCACCATGTCCATGTGCATTTCTTCCAGCTCGGCGTTGCGGCAGTGCTGCATCAACTGCGGATCGGCATCGAGCTTGCGCTGGCGCAGATGCTGGTAGCGCGGGTCGCTGGGCACGGCGTTGGCCCGTTGCAGCAGCCACAGGCCGAACTCTTCGGGATCCCGTGGACCCACTTCCTGGACCATGCCCATTTGCAGGGCCTGGAGGGCGCTGATGGGCAGGCAGGCTTCGGTCAACTGGCGGGCCAGGGGCTGGCCCACGGCGCGGGGCAGGCTGTAGGTCCAATATTCGGAGCCGAACAGGCCCATGCTCTTGTAGTGCGGGTTGTACACGGTATCGGCGCGGGCCAGGACCACATCGGCGGCCAGGGCCAGCATCAGCCCGCCAGCGCCGGCATTGCCGGTCAGGCCGCTGACCACCAGCTGGCGGGCGGTGAGCAGCTCGCGGCAGACATCGTCGATGGCCTGGATGTTGGCCCAGGCCTCCAGGCCCGGCTCGGGAGCCGCCTGGATCACGTTCAGGTGCACGCCATTGCAGAATGCGCCACGGCCGCCGCGCACCAGCAACACCTGGGTGTCGCGCGCCTTGGCCCATTGCAGGGCGCTGACCAGGCGCTGGCATTGCTCGGTGCTCATGGCGCCGTTGTAGAACTCGAAGGTCAGCTCGCCGACCTTGCCGGATTCGCGATAGCGGATCGGCTGGTAGGCCTCGGTGCTGAACGGCATGCTGGCCACCGACCAGTCCAGTACCGGCACTGCGGCCAGGCGTTCGCCGAGTACATGGCGCGCCGGACGCTTGAAGGTTTCTTCGCCGCTCTGGGGCTTGAGCCGCAGGGAGCCGATCCACAGGCTGCTGTCGCCGCAGGCCACCAGTACCGCGTCGTCGTGCACCGCCAGCAGTTCCCCCGGGGTGCCGGTGCGCGGGTCCAGGTGCGCGTCGTATACGTAGTACTGGCCGCCGGCGAGGCTGGCCAGGACTCCGGGCTGGCCATCGGCGGCATCGATGCTGCGCTTGATGAACCGGGCGCAGTCATGCCAGCTGAAGGTGCGGTCCGCTTGCTTCATGTTCGGTTGCAGGCGGCCGAGCACCGAGGGCTTGTCGTAGTCCAGCGGTTCGGGGGTGTAGCCGTTGCGGAACTTCTCCACCACATCGCGGATGCAGTGGATCGCCGCATCGCTGACCGGGCCGTTGTACAGCTCGGACTTGCGCATCCCGGCCGGCAGGTTGAATTCGTGGGTGGCCCAGATCGGCCCGGCGTCCATTTCTTCCACCGCCTGCAGGGCGGTGACGCCCCAGCGCTTGAGCTCCTTGCTGATGGCCCAGTCCAGGGCGCTGGCACCCCGATCGCCGACGATGCCCGGGTGGATGATCACCACCGGCCGCTTGGGGTTGCTCCACAGCTGCTGCGGCACCCGGTCCTTGAGGAAAGGACAGATCACCAGGTCGGCGCCGGCGTCCTCGACCTGCTGGCAGACTTGCTCTTCGCTGGTGAACAACACGACGCTGGGACGATGCCCGGCCTGGCGCAGGTCGAGCCAGGCGCGTTGGGTCAGGCCATTGAAAGCGGTGGATAGCAGGATGATCTTCAGTGATCGCATGACAAGACTCTTCCTTGAGTGATCGGGTGGCAGGCGGCTTTCGATGAGCCGTCCATGGCCGTGATGGAGGCGCAAGAGTAGGGGGGCACAGGCAATCGTCTGCTGACCGAGATCAATCAAGCGGCACCCAGGGTGCAGAGGCCGCTGGATGGCTTATGTTTTTTAGTTAGCTATAGAGAATTTTTAATTACTTCAAAACAGGGTCGGCGCTATTGCACAGTCGCTGCCTCAATCCGGGACCGGGACTGGCCCGGCGCAATCATCGGTGTGCCAGGCGCTCGAACGCCTGCCGAGGGAGCAAGGCATGGGTACGAATCCGAACCCTCATTACCCGCTGATCGGGCAGATGTTCAAAAAGGACTACCAATGGTTGTGCGCCTCCGTCGCCCGGGCCCTGGGCTGTCACCACAGCGCCCAGGACATCGCCTCGGAAACCTTCGTCCGGGTCCTGGCCTTGCCCGATCCGAGCGCCATTCGTGAACCGCGGGCATTGTTGACCACCATCGCCCGGCGCCTGGTCTACGAAGGCTGGCGCCGCCAGGACCTGGAGCGCGCCTACCTGGAAAGCCTGGCGCTGGCACCTGCGCCGGTGCATCCCTCGCCGGAGGAGCGGGCCCTGCTGATCGAGGCGCTGCTGGCGGTGGACCAGTTGCTCAACGGTTTGTCGGCCAAGGCCAAGGCGGCGTTTCTCTATCACCAGCTGGACGGCCTGACCTATGCCCAGATCGGCGCCTTGCTGGGGGTGTCCACCAGCCGGGTGCAGCAGTACATGGCCGAGGCGTTCAAGCGCTGCTACCTGGCATTGGTGGAAACATGAGTCGCTCGCGGATCGACCCGGCGGTGGTGGACGAGGCCGCCCAGTGGATGGCCCTGTTGCAGTCGGGCCAGATGAGCGCAGTGCAAGCCGAGGCGTTCGCCGCCTGGCGCAGCGCCGACCCCGCCCATGAGCAGGTCATCGGCCTGATGGGCGGCGGGTTCGCGGCCCTGCAGCACCCTGCCCTGCGCCAGCTGAGCCGCGACAGCCTGCTGCACAGCCTCAACGCCCCGTCGAGCCGGCGACGCTTCATTGGCAGCAGCCTGGGCCTGCTGGGCATGGCGTTGGCAGCGGGGCTACTGGGGCGCCAGCTGGAGGGGTGGGCGCCCGCCGGCGCGCTGTACACCGGCGTGGGCGAGCGCCGCAGCCTGAGGCTCGATGACGGCAGTGCGCTGGTGCTCGATGCCTGTACCCGGGTGGTGGCGCATTTCGACCCAGGCCAGCGCCAACTGGAGCTGCACAGTGGTGAGTTGCAGGTGGACGTGGCCAGGGACCCGTCGCGACCGTTCGTGGTGCAGACCGAGCATGGCCGAATGCGTGCCCTGGGTACTCGCTTCCTGGTGCGTCGCGACGAAGCCTCGACCCAACTGGTGATGCTGCATTCCCAGGTTGAAGTGCTGACGGCCAATGGCACCCGGCAGGTGGTGGCGGCGGGGCAGAGCCTGCGCTTCGATGGCCAGGGCTTGCTGGCCCTGGAGGCGGCCAAGGGCTATGAGAGCGCCTGGACCCAGGGCCTGCTGGAGGCGCGCGATCGGCCGCTGGGGGACATCGTCGAGCAGTTGCGTCGTTACCGACGTGGCATCCTGCGGGTCGATCCCGAGGTCGCCGGCTTGCGCCTCAGTGGCCTCTACCCGCTGGACGAAAGCGATCGCACCCTGCAACTGCTGGAGCGTTCGCTGCCGATCCGGGTGCGCTACCACAGCCCCTACTGGGTCAGTATCGAGCCGCGCCAAGGCGGGTTATAAGCTCATAGCCCCTTGGCCTAACCCGCGCCCTATAAAAAACCGCCTGCCGCTGCTCATTCCCTGCAACTGCATTCAACAGGGAAGGGCTTCGGGATGTCTTCACAGAACTGTTTCAACCGTCCGCTCCGGCATCTATGCCGATTGTCGTTGGCCGTAGCCCTGGGCATCGCCAGTTGCCCGGCGCCACTTCTGGCCCAGGAACCGGTGGCTGGAGTCTTCTCCTTCGATATCGCCAAGGGGCCGCTGGACCAGGTGCTGCTGGATATCTCGCGCCAGAGCGGGGTACCGATCTCCTTCCGCCAGGACCTGGTGCAAGGCAAGCAGGGGCCGGCCATCCGTGGCGCACTGGATGCCCGGCAGGCGCTGGAGCGGGCGCTGCAAGGCAGCGGCCTGGAAGTGGAGGCCAGCGACCAGGGCCTGGTCTTGCGTCCGGCAGCGGCCAAGCCTGCCCCGGCCACGGTCCGCGCCGATAGCTCCGCCAGTGCCAGCGAGCCACGGCTATCGAAGGTCACGGTCACCGGCTCGCGCATCGCCCGGGCGCAGACCGACGGCGCGACTCCGGTCACCGTGATCACCCAGCAGGAGATGGAGGCCCGCGGCTACCGCAACGTCTACGACGCCTTGGCGACCCAGACCCAGAACACCGGCATGACCCAGGGCGAGGACTACGGCAACACCTGGCAGCCAGCCGCCAGTGCCCTCAACCTGCGCGGCCTGGGGCCCAACCATACGCTGGTGCTGATCAACGGCCGGCGAGTGGCGGACTATCCGACCGCCTATGGCGGCCAGGTCAACTTCACCAACCTGGCCAACATTCCTTCGGCGGTCATCGAGCGCATCGAGATCCTCAGCAGCGGAGCCTCGGCGGTCTACGGCTCGGATGCCATCGCCGGGGTGGTCAACATCATCCTCAAGAAGAAGATCGACGGCATCGACCTCAACCTGCGCGGCGGCACCAGCGAACGTGGCGGTGGCGACAACCAGCGCCTGCAATTGAGCGGTGGCGGCAGTTGGGGCGACTTCGACGGCCTGTTCGGCCTGGAGCTGACCCGGCGCGAACCGATCTGGGCCGACGACCGCGGGTTCATGGACAGCAGCCCGGCGGTGGATGTCGGCTACCGGCGCAACCTCGATACCGGCCGCTACCTGGGCCCCGGGTGCGGCGCCTACCAGGGCACCTTCGGCAATCACCTGGGCGGCAGCGGCGGGCGCTGTACCACCGACCAGATGTACAACGACTACTGGACCTTGCAGACCCAGAAGGAAAACTACGACGGCTACACCCGCGGGACCTGGCACTTCAGCGACAGCGGCCAGTTGTACGCCGACCTGATGTACGGCCTGGACCATATCCAGAACAACACCCGCGGCCCGACCTTCACCTCGCCGGATTTCATCAATGCCAACACCGGTAACCTGGAGCGCTGGTTCCGGCGTTTCTCCGAGGAGGAGATCGGCGGGCGCACCAGCAACAACAGCAAATGGCGCGAGACTTCCTGGACCGGCACCCTGGGGCTGTCCGACCAGCTCGGCGACAGCGGCTGGAGCTACGAGCTGGCGGCCAACCGTTCGGAATACCGCAGCGTGCGCAGCACCCGCTACCGGCCGTTGTCGACCATCCGCGATTTCTACCTGGGGCCGCAACTAGGTACCCAGGATGGCCACCCGGTGTTCGCTCCGGACCCGGCGCGCCTGGACCGGCCGCTGACTCCCGACGAGTGGCGCCAGTTCCGCCGCAACCAGACCGAGACCAGTCGCTCGGTGTCGCAGACCTACAACGCCTCGATCAACGGTGATCTGTTCGACTTGCCGGCCGGGCCGGTGGGGTTCGCCGGGGTGTTGGAAATGGGCAAGCAGTCGTATCGCATCGAGCCCGACTCGGGGCTCAACGAGGGGTTGTTCTACGGCGCCGCACCGGCGCAGGAGTCCGGTGGCTCGCGCAAGCGCTATGCCCTGGGCGGCGAGTTCAGCGTGCCGGTCACCGATAGCGTGCTGGCGTCCCTGGCCGGACGCTGGGACCAGTACAAGTTCGCCGATCGCAGCGAACAGCAGAAGACCTACAACCTCGGCCTGGAGTGGCGCCCGCTGACCAGCCTGCTGGTACGCGGCAGCTATGGCACCAGCTTTCGTGCGCCGGACCTGAACTACATCTACCAGGCCGACAGC
Organism: Pseudomonas sp. MSSRFD41; assembly: GCF_014230245.1. Taxonomy (NCBI): domain Bacteria; kingdom Pseudomonadati; phylum Pseudomonadota; class Gammaproteobacteria; order Pseudomonadales; family Pseudomonadaceae; genus Pseudomonas; species Pseudomonas sp. MSSRFD41. Next base: position 112,185 of record NZ_JACKZK010000019.1, read on the forward strand.
AACGGCTACTACCCGGACCAGATCGACTACTACGGCTGCAGCAAGGGGGTGGAGGGCGCCTGTGATCGCGGGCGGGTGGACTACGTGCAGAGTGGCACCAGCGACCTCAAGTCCGAGCGGGGCAAGTCCTGGACCTATGGCTTGGTGTGGTCGCCGTCGCGCAATTTCGATATTTCCGCCGACTACTGGCGGGTGCAGATCGATGACTTGCTGACGAGCGTGGATCAGAACCGCCTGTTGCAGGAAGAGAACGCCTGCCGCAGCGGCGCCCAGGACATCCACTCGGCCAGTTGCCAGGCAGTGCTGGCGCGGGTCCAGCGCAACCCCGGCAATGCCGCGGTGGACCCCAACAAGCTGCAGCAGGTGCGGGTCAATGCGATCAACGCCGCCAGCGAGCGGGTCAGCGGCCTGGATCTCAAGAGCAACATTCGCTGGGGCGCTGGCGACTACGGGGCATTCAGCTCGACCCTGGGCTACACCCTGGTGCTTTCGCATTACTACAAGGAGTCCGACCAGGCCGCGAGCCTGGATTTGCGCTCCGACCGCAGCAACCATGACTGGCGCAGCAAGGCCAACGCCAGCCTGACCTGGGACTATGCGCACTACAGCGCGACCCTGATGGGCATCCGCTACGGCAGTGTCACCAATGGCAACGGCGATGGCCGGCTGTCGCCCTGGACGGTGTTCAACGCCAGTGCCCGCTACAAGATCAACGACCGCGCCAGCCTCGGCCTGACCGTCAACAACCTGCTCAACCAGTACAAGCACGACGATTCCGGCGGCTGGCCCTATTACCCCACCGGCAACTACGACGCCTACGGGCGCCAATGGTGGCTGGACCTGAGCTACCACTTCGGCAGTTGAACCCCCGTGGCCCTGCGGGCCATGCGCAGCCTGCGGCAGCGGCGGTTCTTGTAGCCGCTGTCGAGCCTGCGAGGCCATGCTCCGCAGGCGCTTCAGCGGCCCGGCCAGCGGGGTATCCCGGCGGGTATAAGGTCAGCACCCAACGGTCTAAACCGGACCTATAAAAAACCGCTGGCCATTGCACATCCCTGCATGAACCTAACGCAGGGATGGTTATCCATGAGTCTGTCTGTACCCCGTAAATCCCCCTTGAGCCTGGCCTTGCTGCTGTCTCTGCAGATCGTGCCGGCCTGGGCCGCCAGCGAGTCGTTCGACCTGCCCGCCGGTCCGCTGGACCAGACGCTGCTGGGCATCTCGCGCCAGAGCGGCCTGCCGATCTCTTTTTCCCAGGCGCTGGTGGCCGGGCATACCGCCCCGGCGATCAAGGGCCAGCTAAGCCACAACCAGGCCCTGGCCCTGGCGTTGCACGGCACTGGCCTCAAGGACGAGGAGGGCGCCCAGGGCGTGGTGATCAGCGCCGCGGCGACCCCGGCCGCCAGCGTGGCGCCGACCCCGGCGACCTTCGCCGAACCCACCACCCAGTTGCAGCGGGTCGAAGTCACCGGTTCGGCGATCCGCCGGGTCGATGCCGAGACCGCGGTGCCGGTCACCATCCTGCGGGTCGAGAAACTGCGCGAGCAGGGCGTGACCAGCACCGAGGAGTTGATCAACCGCATTTCCGCCAACCAGTCCTCGGTGGGTTCCGGGCGTTCGGTGGGCTCCAGCAGCGGCGGCGCGGCCTTCGCCGACCTGCGTGGCATCGGTCCGAACAAAACCCTGGTGCTGCTCAACGGCCGGCGCCTGAGCAACAACGCCACCAGCTCCAGCAACGGTTCCGGGGTGGACCTGAACACCATTCCCTTCGCCGCCATCGACCGGGTCGAGGTCCTGCGTGACGGTGCCTCGGCGCTGTACGGCACCGACGCCATCGGCGGGGTGATCAACTTCATCACCAAGACCAGCCTCACCACCGGCCAGGTCAGCACCAGCTACGACACCCCGACTCATTCAGGCGGTGGCCAGAGCAATAACTTCAGCGGCAGCTGGGGGTTCGGCGACCTGGAGGAGGATCGCTTCAATGTCTTTGGCGTGGTCAGCCACGACAAGCAGGAACGCCTGGCGGCCAAGGACCGTGGCTACACCTACAACTACCAGCCCGGTCGCGGCCTGGACTACACCTCGGGCACGGCCTTCCCGGCCAACTGGAGCCAGGGCGGCAACGCCACCAACCCCCTGGCCGGTTCCGGCTGCAACGCCCCGGGGTTGCTGTCGCGCAATGGCATCTGCCGGCAGAGCCTGTGGAGCTATCTGGACCTGGTGCCGGAAACCGAGAAGACCTCGGCCTTTGCCAAGGCCACCGGCAAACTCAGCGATGAACACAACGTCAGCCTGGAGTACTTCTGGGCGCGCAACCAGAACCGCACCCAGATCGGCCCCGGCACCTTGATGGGCAACCAGATCAACCCGGGTACCGCGTTCTACCCGGGCAATGGCATCACCCCGGGGCCCAGCGACTTTGTCCTCGACCCCTCGCAGCCGGTATCGGTGAACTGGCGTGAAGCCCCGGTCGGCGCTCGTCGGCATGAAGACGACAACAGCAACCAGCGCTTGCTGCTGAGCTTCGACGGCAACGTGGCCGGCTGGGACTACAACCTGGGCGCGGCCTACAACCAGAACAAGGTGACCAACACCATCCGCAGCGGTTATGTGCTCGATCAGGCGGTGCGCCAGGGGATCGCCAACGGGGTGATCAACCCCTTCGGGCCACAGACCAGCGCAGGCCAAGCCTTGCTGGCGGCCAACACGGTGAGCGGCGACTACGGCACCGCTGTGGGCCGGGTCAAGTCCATCGACGGGCGTGCCAGCCGCGAGATCGGCGACTGGTTCGGTGCGGGCCCGGCCGGCCTGGCCCTGGGGGGCGAGTATCGCAAGGAGGATTTCCATCAGGATTTCGCGGCCTTCGCCGGTGACTTGCAGAACCTGGGAGTCGATCCCAATGGCGCCGTGGCGGGCGATCGCAGCGTGCAGGCCCAGTACGCCGAGCTCAACGTACCGGTGCTCGACAGCCTGGAGTTGTCGGCGGCGGTGCGCCATGACAAGTACAGCGATTTCGGCAGCACCACCAATCCCAAGTATTCGTTCCGCTTCCAGCCGTTTCGCGAGCTGGTGGTTCGCGGTGCCTATAGCGAAGGTTTCCGCGCACCTTCGTTGTACGAGTTGTACAACCCGAGCTATACCACCTTCACCAACGCCAACTACAACGATCCGGTGCTGTGCGCCGGCGGCAATCCGAGCCATGGCGGGATCGCCAACCGCGACTGCGCCCAGCAGTTCAACCGCAGCTCTGGCGGTAACCGCAACCTCAAGCCCGAGACCGCGCGCAACGTGACCCTGGGTTTTGTCTACCAGCCGTTCGAGCGCCTGACCACCGGGCTGGACTTCTGGTGGATCGATATCGCCAACCAGATCGCCGAATTCCCCGAGTCCTCGCCGTTCGAGAACCCCGGCCTGTATTCCGATCGCCTGGTGCGCAAGGCCGATGGCTCCATCGACCATGTGGTCACCGGCCTGTCCAACCTGGGCAAGCTCAAGACCGAAGGGGTGGACGTCAACTTCGACTATCGCCTGCCGGCCCTGGCCTGGGGCCAGTTCGGCGTGGCGCTGCAAGGTACCTACGTCAACCGCTACGAGTATCAGCAAGAGCTCAAGGGCGCCTTCATCGACAAGCTGGGGGATTTTCGCGGCGGTGATTTCTCCTCCGCCGGTGCGGTGGCGCGCTGGCGCCACAGCCTGACCGCGACCTGGAACCAGGGGCCGCTGGGCGCCAGCCTGACCAACCGCTACACCAGCGGCTATCACGACTCGGACCCCAGCACCCACCACAGCGTCGGCGCCTACAGCGTCTGGGACCTGGCGGGCACCTACACCTGGCGCAAGTCCCTGGCCGTCACCCTGGGGGTGAAGAACCTGCTGGACCGCGAGCCGCCGTTCAGCAACCAGACCTACACCTTCCAGAGCGGCTACGACCCGCGTTACTCGGACCCCTTCGGGCGGACCTTGTACACCCGGCTCAGCTACAGCTTCTGAACGAGCCGATAACGGCAGTCCGAAGGCTTTTTAGTAACCAATGGATCTAGACCCCGCTCTATAAAAAGGCCGGCCTGGTTGCACAACACAGGCAGGAGCGGGGCGTTGCGATCATCGAGAATCGCGCCCGGGTGCCTGGCGCACGGATCATCTTGGCCCGTGCGCTCCCGGTCGCTGTCTAGAGGGGCTTGTTGCAATGCCGTTGCGAACCTTCTTCTTGCTCTGGCTGTGGGTGCTGCTGAGCCCGGCGGTGTCGGCTGCCGTGCAACCGTCGTTGACGGTGTACGGCGAGGCACCGAAGTATCCGGCAGGCTTCAGTCACTTCGACTACGTCAATCCGCACGCGCCCAAGGGCGGCAGCCTGCGCCGTTCTGCCCTGGAGAGCGGACCGTTCGATCACCTGGTGCCCTATATCGACAAGGGCACCGGGGTGGCCGAGGTCGACGGCTGGGTCTACGCGCCCCTGGCCTACCGCTCCCAGGACGAGCCCTACACGGTGTATGGCCTGGTGGCCCAGGGCCTGGAGCTGGCCCCGGACCGGCGCTGGTTGCGGTTGTACCTGAACCCGGCAGCGCGCTTCGCCGATGGCCGGCCGATCAGCGCCAGCGATGTGCGCTTCACCTTCGAGCTGCTGATGACCCAGGGCAGCCTCAAGTACCGCCAGCAGTTCGCCGACGTGGCCGAGGTCCTGGTGGAGTCGCCGAGCCAGGTGCGCTTCGTGTTCAAGAATGCCCAGAGCCGCACCTTGCCCCTGGACCTGGCGTCGTTGCCGGTGCTGCCGGAACACTGGTGGCGCGGACGCAATTTTGCCGATGGCGGGGGCTTCGAGCCGCCCCTGGGCAGTGGCCCGTACCGGGTGGCCAAGGTGGATGCCGGGCGCAGCGTGACCTTCGAGCGGGTCAAGGACTGGTGGGGCGAGCGCCTGCCGGTGGCGCGCGGGCGCTACAATTTCGATCGCCTGCGCCTGGAGTTCTTCGCCGATACCGATGTGGCGCGGCAGATCCTCAAGGCCGGTGGCTATGACTACAACCGCGAGTTCTCCGCCACTGCCTACACCATCGGTTATGCCGGTGCCGCCCTGGACGATGGCCGCCTGCAGCGCGAGCACCTGGCCCCTGGCGCGGCCCAGGGCACCCAGGGCTTCGTCTTCAACCTGCAGCGGCCGCTGTTCCAGGATCGCCGGGTACGCCAGGCCATCGCCTTGCTGTGGGACTTCGAGTGGAGCAACCGGCAGATGATGCGCGGCCTGTACCTGCGCCAGCGCAGCTTCTTCTCCCATAGCGAACTGGCGGCGGTGGGCCTGCCCTCGGCCGAGGAGCTCAAGATCCTCGAGCCCTGGCGCGGGCAGGTCCCGGATGAGGTCTTCAGCCAGGTGTTCGAGGCGCCCAGGACCGATGGCAGCGGGATCGTCCGTAGCCAGCAGTTGCAGGCGCTGCAACTGCTGCGCGAGGCCGGCTGGACCCCCAGCGGCGATCGCCTGGTGAATGCCGCCGGCGAGCCGCTGCAGTTCACCTTCCTCAATGGCCAGAAGGGCTTCGAGCGCCTGCTGTTGCCGTTCAAGCGCAACCTGGCGCAGATCGGCATCGGCTTTGACATTCGCCAGGTGGACAGCGCGCAGTACACCAACCGGGTACGCAGCCGCGACTACGACATGATCGTCGTCGGCTACCCGGTGTCCCAGGCTCCGGGGCGCGAGCTGTTCAACTACTACGGCGCCGAGGGAGCCGACGATCCGGGTTCGAACAACTACATGGTGCTCAAGAACCCGGTGGTGGATGCCTTGCTCGAAGGCCTGGTCCGGGCCGACAGCCGCAGCAGCATGCTGGCCCATGCCCGGGCCCTGGACCGGGTGTTGCAGTGGGGCTACTACTGGATTCCCAACTATTACCCACCGGGTATCTCCACGGTGTGGTGGAACCGCTTCGGTCGCCCGGCGGTCGCCCCGTTGTATGACGCCGGGCTGGACAGCTGGTGGGAAGTCAGCCCGACGGCACTGACCCAGGACCAGATGCACAAGCACAGCGCGGAGGTGGTCCATGCTGGGTTATAGCCTGCGGCGCCTGCTGCTGATCGTGCCGACCTTGTTGTGCATCCTGCTGGTCAATTTCGTCATCGTCCAGGCCGCTCCCGGAGGACCGGTGGAGCAGGCCATCGCTCGTTTGCAGGGCATCGGCGCCAATGCCGCGGTGGGCGGCGGGCATGTGGAGAGCGTGGCCGGCGAGTCCCGCGCCAGCCGGGGCCTGGACCCCCAGCTGCTGGCGGACATCGAGCGCCAGTACGGCTTCGACAAGCCCGCCAGCGAGCGCTTGTGGCTGATGCTCGGGCAGTACGCCCGGCTGGACTTCGGCAAGAGCTTCTTCCGTGGCGCCACGGTCACCGAGCTGATCCTGGACAAGCTGCCGGTGACCTTGTCCCTGGGCCTGTGGGCGACCCTGATTACCTACCTGGTGTCGATTCCCCTGGGGATTCGCAAGGCGGTGCACAACGGCTCGGGGTTCGATGTCTGGAGCAGCGCGGCGATCATCGTCGGCTACGCGATGCCGGGGTTCCTGTTCGCCCTGTTGCTGATCGTGGTGTTCGCCGGCGGCACCCTGCTGGACTGGTTCCCGGTACGCGGCCTGGTCTCGGACGACTTCGACCAACTGAGCACCCTGGGCAAGATCGCCGACTATTTCTGGCACCTGGTGCTGCCGGTCAGCGCGCTGGTGGTCGGCGGTTTCGCCAGCCTGACCCTGCTGACCAAGAACAGCTTCCTCAACGAGATCTCGCGCCTGTACGTGGTCACCGCGCGGGCCAAGGGCCTGACCGAGCGCCAGGTGTTGTACGGCCATGTGTTTCGCAACGCCATGCTGCTGGTGGTGGCGGGACTGCCCCAGGCGCTGGTCACGGTGTTCTTCGGCGGTTCGCTGCTGATCGAAGTGGTCTTCTCCCTCGATGGCCTGGGACGCATGAGCTACGAGGCGGCGGTCTCCCGGGATTACCCGGTGGTGTTCGGCTCGTTGTTCATCTTCACCCTGTTCGGCTTGTTGATAAAACTGCTGGGCGACCTGGCCTACACCCTGGTCGACCCACGCATCGATTTCGCGGCGAGGAAGCTCTGATGCCCCTGTCTCCCCTTGGCCGGCGGCGCTGGCAACGTTTCAAGGCGCACCGGCGTGGCTGGTGGTCGTTGTGGCTGTTCCTCGGCCTGTTCACCCTGAGCCTGGGCGGCGAGCTGATCGCCAATGACAAGCCGTTGCTGGTGGCGTGCCAGGGCCAGTGGTATTTCCCGGCCTTCAAGCGCTACACCGAGCAGGAGTTCGGCGGCCAGCTGCCGTTCCAGCCGGATTACCGCAGCGCCGCGGTTCGCCAGTTGATCGAGGGGCAGGGTGGCTGGTTGTTGTTCGCGCCGATTCCCTTCGGCTCCGACACCATCAACTACGAGCTGACGCAGCCGGCCCCCAGCCCGCCCAGTGGCGACAACTGGCTGGGCACCGACGACCAGGCCCGGGACGTGCTGGCGCGGGTGATCTTCGGGGTGCGGGTGTCGTTGTTGTTCGCCCTGTCGCTGACCGCCATCAGCGCCCTGGTCGGCATCGTCGCCGGCGCCCTGCAGGGCTACTACGGCGGCTGGGTCGATCTCTGGGGGCAACGCTTGCTGGAGGTCTGGTCGGGGCTGCCGGTGCTGTACCTGCTGATCATCCTGTCCGGTTTCGTCGAACCGAACTTCTGGTGGCTGCTGGGGATCATGGCGCTGTTCTCCTGGCTGGCCCTGGTGGACGTGGTCCGCGCCGAATTCCTGCGCGGGCGCAACCTGGAGTACGTCAAGGCCGCCAGGGCCCTGGGCCTGGGCGATCGCAAGGTGATCCTGCGGCACATCCTGCCCAACGCCATGAACGCCACCCTGAGCTACCTGCCGTTCATTCTCACCGGCGCCATCGCCACCTTGTCGGCCCTGGACTTCCTCGGCTTCGGCATGCCCGCCGGCAGCGCGTCGCTGGGCGAACTGGTGGCCCAGGGCAAGAGCAACCTGCAAGCGCCCTGGCTGGGGCTGACGGCGTTCTTCGTCCTGGCATTGATCCTGTCGTTGCTGGTGTTCATCGGCGAAGGCTGCCGCGATGCCTTCGATCCCAAGAGTTGAAACTGCGAGTGCCCAAGATGACCCAAGCCTTGATTGAACTGCGTGGCCTGAAGGTGGCCTTCGGTGCCACCGAGGTGGTGCATGGCCTGGACCTTCAGATCCGTCCCGGTGAGTGCCTGGCGCTGGTGGGCGAGTCCGGCTCTGGCAAGTCGGTGACCGCCCACAGCCTCCTGCAATTGCTCGACCCGCGTGCGGCGCGGATCGCGGGCAGCATCCGCTATCGCGGGGAGGAGTTGCTGGGGGTGGCGCCGGGGCGTTTGCGCCAACTGCGCGGCAACCGTATCGCGATGATCTTCCAGGAGCCCATGAGCTCGCTCAATCCGCTGCACAGCGTCGAGCGGCAGCTGGGTGAGACCCTGCGCCTGCACAAGGGCCTGGCCGGGGCCCAGGCCCGGGAGCGGATCCTCGAGCTGCTGGAGCTGGTGGGTATCCAGAACCCCCGGGAACGGCTCAAGGCTTACCCGCACCAACTGTCCGGCGGCCAGCGCCAGCGGGTGATGATCGCCATGGCCCTGGCCTGCGAACCGGAGTTGCTGATCGCCGACGAACCCACCACTGCCCTGGATGTGACCGTGCAGCGCAAGATCGTGCTGTTGCTCCAGGCGTTGCAACAGCGCCTGGGCATGGCGCTGCTGATCATCAGCCATGACCTGAACCTGGTGCGCCACATTGCCCAGCGTGTGGCGGTAATGCGCGGCGGCTGCATTGTCGAGCAGGCTGATTGCCAGCAGCTGTTCCAGGCACCGCGACATCCCTACAGCCTGGAATTGCTCAATGCCGAGCCCGGCGGCCAGGCGCTGCCCCGGGGCAGCAGTGAAACCCTGCTGGCGGTGGAGCGGCTGAAGGTCTGGTTCGGCCAGGGCGGCGGCTGGTGGCGGCCACGGCGTTACCTGAAGGCGGTGGATGGCATCGACCTGCAACTGCAACGGGGCAAGACCCTGGGCATCGTCGGTGAATCCGGCTCGGGCAAGTCGACCCTGGGCCAGGCGATCTTGCGGTTGATCGCCAGCGAAGGGCACATCCGCTTCAATGGACAGGCCCTGGAGGGGCTTGAGGGGGCGCAGCTGCGGCCGCTGCGCCGACAACTGCAGGTGGTGTTCCAGGACCCGTTCGGCAGCCTCAGTCCGCGCCTGAGCGTGCAGCAGATCATTGCCGAGGGCTTGCGGGTGCACACCGACCTGGACCCCGGGCAACAGGAGCGGGCGGTGATCGAGGTGCTGCAGCAAGTGGGCCTGGACCCGGCCGCGCGGCATCGTTATCCCCACGAGTTTTCCGGTGGCCAACGCCAACGCATCGCCATCGCCCGGGCCCTGGTGCTCAAGCCGGCGCTGATCCTGCTGGACGAACCCACTTCGGCCCTGGATCGCACGGTGCAGAAACAAGTGGTGACCCTGTTGCGCCAGCTCCAGGAGAAATACGGCCTGACCTACCTGTTCATCAGCCACGACCTGGCGGTGGTCC